>JBKBVA010000146.1:0-6858 GCA_046289665.1 Allosphingosinicella sp. | reverse complement strand
CCCAGCTCTCGGACCTGCGCGAATCCGGCTCGATCGAGCAGGACGCCGACATGGTCTGGTTCGTGTACCGCGAGGAATATTATCTCGCCGCCAAGCAGCCGTCCGACGACCACGCCGATTTCCAGAAATGGCAGGAGGACATGGCCCGCGCCTACGGCCTCGCCGAGCTGATCGTCGCCAAGCAGCGCCACGGCTCGACCGGCAAGGTGCGGATGAAGTTCGAGAGCAAGATCACCCGCTTCAGCGACTGGATCGACGACCAGTATCTCCCCGAGGCGCGGGGCTGATCGCCTCGCCCGCCGGGAAGCGGGCGCGGGTGCGGTTGGCGAACGCGACGAGCGAGAGCATCACCGGCACCTCGACGAGGACGCCCACCACCGTTGCGAGAGCGGCGCCGCTGCCCAGCCCGAACAGGCCGATCGCCACCGCCACCGCCAGCTCGAAGAAGTTGGACGTCCCGATCAGCGCGCACGGCGCCGCCACGTCGAACGGCACGCGCCAGGCATAAGCGGCGGCATAGGTGCCGAAGAAGATCGCATAGCTCTGGATGACGATCGGCGTGGCGATCAGCGCGATGAGCAGCGGATCCTCGATGATCACCCGGCCCTGAAAGCCGAACAGCAGCACGACGGTGAGGAGCAGGCCGAGGATGGAGAGCGGCTTCAGCGCGCCGGTGAACCGCGCCACCGCCGCCGCGTCGCCGCTCGCCCGGCGGAGCAGGTGCCGCCGGGTGAGCGCGCCCGCGGCGAGCGGCACCACGACGTAGAGCAGGACCGAGACGAGCAGGGTTTCCCACGGCACCGCAATGTCGGTGACGCCGAGCAGCAAGACGACGATCGGCGCGAAGGCGAAGACCATGATGATGTCGTTCACCGAGACCTGGACCAGGGTGTAGGCGGGATCGCCGCGCACCATCTGCGACCAGACGAACACCATCGCCGTGCAGGGCGCCGCGCCGAGCAGGATCAGGCCGGCAATATATTGCTGCGCGTCGGCGGGATCGATCAGGCCGGCGAAGACGATGTCGAAGAACAGCACGGCGAGGCCGGCCATCGTGAACGGCTTCACCAGCCAGTTGACGACCACCGTCAGCAGCAGGCCCTTGGGCCGGTCCCCGATGCGGCGCAGGCTCGAGAAGTCGACGGCGACCATCATCGGATAGATCATCGCCCAGATGAGGATCGCCACCGGCAGGTTCACCGAGGCATGTTCGAGCCGCGCCAGCGCCGCGAAGGCTTCGGGGAAGAGATTGCCGAGGATGAGGCCGGCGGCGATCGCCAGCCCCACCCACAGCGACAGCCAGGCCTCGAACAGGCCGAGGCCCGCCTTGCGCAACGCGGCGGCCCGTGGCTTTGCGCGGCTGCTCACGCGGCGGCCGGGCCGCAGCAGGCGACGGGCGCCGGGGCGATGCGGGGCGCGCAGCAGGCGTCCTCCGCCGCATTGCCGGACAGGGCCGAGAGCGCGGGGCTGTCGCCGTAATGCGTCGCTGCGCCGTCGGTGAAGAAGGCTTCCCAGACCACTCCGTCCGGATCCGCGATCCAGCTCTTCTCCGATTTCGCGTAGCAGCAGGTGGTGCGGCCTTCCTCGAGCACCGGCCGGCCGGCCGCGTGCAAGCGGCCGTAGACCTCGGCGAGCTCGTCCGGATCCTCGGCCTGGATGCCGAGATGCTCGATGCCCTTCGCCGCGTTCGCCGCCGAAATGGCGAAGTTCACCCGCGGGTCGTCGAGCATCCACTTGGCATAATCGTCCTTCACCACGCTCGGCGCGGCGCCGAACAGGGTCGAGTAGAAGCCGATCGAGCGGTCGAGGTCGGCGACCCCAACATGGACGTGGAGGCGCTTCATGCGGTTTTCCTTTCTTCTTCGACGGGCCCGGCGGCGCAGGAGGCGCCGGCGCAGCAATTTTCCATGAGGTAGGCGATCAGCCGGTTCATCGCGGCATAATCGGCCCGGTAGATGAGCGAGCGGCCCTGGCGCTCCTGCCGGATCAGGCCGGCGCGGCTCAGCTGGGCGAGGTGGAAGGAGAGCGAGCTGTTCGGGACGCCGAGGCTCTCGGCGATGGCGCCGGCCGCCATTCCCGCTTCGCCGGCCTGGACCAGCAGGCGGAACAGGGCGAGGCGGTGCTCCTGGGCGAGCGCGGAAAGGGCATCTACGGCTTCGGGCGGCTTCACGGCTGACGCTCCTTATTTCGACACTTTTGGAAATATCGTAGGGATGCGCCCTTGTCAAGCGCGCGGTTTCGCCGGAAGGGCGGGCGATGATCCCGAGGGTGACGATCGATGCGGCCGAGATGCCGGACGGGGGCGGCGAGATCCGTCTCGTGCGGCGCGGCGAGGAATATTCGATCATGCTCGGCGCCACCGAGCTGATGAACAGCCGGTTGAGCGGATCGGAGGAGGCGCTGGCGCGGATCGCGGCGGAGCGCATCGCCGGGCGGGCGCGCCCGCGCGTGCTGATCGGCGGGCTCGGCATGGGCTTCACGCTGAAGGCGGCGCTCCAGGCGTTCGCGGGGGACGCGGAGATCGTCGTCGCCGAGCTGGTGCCGGCGGTCGTGCGCTGGGCGAAGGGGCCGCTGGCGCATCTGTTCGAAGGATCGCTGGAGGATCCGCGGGTGCGGATCGAGGAGGCGGACGTGGCGGTCCCGATCCGCGCCGGCCCCTGGGACGCGATCCTGCTCGATGTCGACAACGGCCCCGACGGCCTCACCCGCGCCGCCAACGACCGCCTCTACGACGCCGCGGGCCTCGCGGCGGCGAAGGCGGCGCTGCGGCCCGGCGGCGTGCTGGCGGTGTGGTCGTCGGCGCCGGACAGGCGCTTCACGCGGCGGCTGCGCGAGGCGGGCTTCCGGGTCGACGAAGTCGCCGCCCGCGCCACCGCGCGGGGGCGGGGCGGGCGCCACAATCTCTGGTTCGCGACGCGCTGAGGCTCAGAGCCGGCGCAGCGCGTCCGCCAGCTGGGCATAATCGTCGATCACCGCATCCGCGCCGAGGTCGGCCACCGGCCGGTCCGAGAAGCAGAAGCTGACCGCGACGAAGGGAAGGCCGGCGGCGCGGGCGGTGTCCGCATCGACGATCGAATCGCCGACGAAGGCGGCGCGGCCGCCGCCGGCGCGGGCGATCGCCGCGTGGAGCGGCGCCGGGTCGGGCTTGGCGACGGCGAGGGTGTCGCCGCCGACGACGGCGTCGAACCGCCCCTCCCAGCCGAGCGCGGCGAGAAGGGTGCGGCTCAGCCCCTCGGGCTTGTTGGTGCACACCGCGAGGCGGACCCCCGCCGCCCGCAGCGCATCCAGGGCCTCTTCCAGCGCCGGGAACACCCTCGTGCCGGCGCAGATGTTGGCGGCATAATATTCGCGGTAGATCGGATAGCCGCGGTCGACCAGCGCCTCGTCCGACGCGCCGCTCGCCGCCAGCCCCCGCCGCAGTAGCGCCCGCGCCCCGTGCCCGATCAGCCCCCGCACCGCCTCCGGCGCGACGGGCGGCCGGCCGAGCACGCCCAGCGTATGGTTGAGCGCGGCGGCGAGGTCGGGCGCGGTGTCGGCCAGCGTGCCATCGAGATCGAAGGCGACCGTGTCGAAGGGAATGTCGGTCACTTGGTTCTTCCACCTGCGCTTTGCTGCTGCGGCGTCGTGTCTCACGCCTGCGGCATCGTGCCTTCGCGCAGGTAACGCCACATGTGCGGGACATAGTCCACCTTGCCGAGCGGGACCCCATGGTGGCGCAGAATCGCATAGGCGGTGAGGTGGTGGAAGTGGAGCTGGGGCAGCGCCCAGTCGCGCAGGTAGCCGACACCGTCGAGATCGAAGATCATGCCGTTGGCGAGATCGAGGGCGACGGCGCGCTCCTCGCCGCCGCCGAGGCTCTCCGGATCGACCGAGCCGAGGAAAGCCTGTGCTTCCGCGAGGCGGGCGCGGGCGGGGGCGAGGGGGCCGGGGGCGTCGTTCGATTCCCAGCCCTCCTGGCGGACGTAGAGCAGCGCGTCCGGCAGCGCCTCTCCCCGCAGCCGATACACCGGCTCCTGCGCCATGAAGGCGACGAAGCGCAGCTGGGCGGAGAGCGGGTACATGTCCGGCGCGAGGCGCAGCGCGGGGAGCGCATCCGGATCTTCGCCGCGGCCCCGCGCATGGGCTTCGGCCTTGTCGAGCCAGGTCTGCAGCGCGCCGAGCGCATTGCAGGCGGTGGGAAGAAAGAGGTCCGCGGGGTGCATGGGGGAGGTGCTAGACCAGCTCGACGGCCATTGCCGTCGCTTCGCCGCCGCCGATGCAGAGGGTGGCGACGCCCTTCTTCTGGCCGTGGGTTTCGAGCGCGCTCAGCAAGGTGGCGAGCAGGCGTGCCCCGCTGGCGCCGATCGGGTGGCCCAAAGCGGTGGCGCCGCCATGCACGTTCAAAGCCTCGCGCGGAATGGAGAGGTCCCGCATCGCGATCATCGCGACGCAGGCGAAGGCTTCGTTCACTTCCCACAGATCGACGTCGCCGATGTCCCAGCCGGCGCGCTCCAGCGCCTTGCGCACCGCCGGGACGGGCGCGGTGGTGAAGAGGTTGGGCGCCTGGGCGTGGGCGGCGTGGGCAACGATGCGGGCGACCGGCCGGACGCCGAGGCGGTCGGCGACGCTCTGGCGGGTGAGGACCAGGGCGGCGGCGCCGTCGGAGATGGAGGAGGCGTTAGCGGCGGTGATGGTGCCGTCCTTCGCGAAAGCGGGCTTCAGGCCCGGGATCTTCTCCGGATTGGCCTTGCCGGGCTGCTCGTCGCAGGTGACCTCGGTCTCGCCCTTGCGGCTCTTGACGGTCACCGGCGTCGTCTCGCGGTCGAACGCGCCCGACTGGATGGCGGCCGTGGCGCGGCGGAGCGATTCGACCGCATATTCGTCCTGCGCCTCGCGGGTGAACTGATATTCGCGTGCCGAATCCTCGGCGAAGGTGCCCATTGCGCGGCCCGCATCATAGGCGTCCTCGAGGCCGTCGAGCATCATGTGGTCGTAGACGGTGTCGTGGCCGATGCGGGCGCCGGCGCGGTGCTTCTTCATGAGGTAGGGGGAGTTCGACATCGACTCCATGCCGCCGGCGACGATGAGGTCGGCCGACCCGGCCGCGAGCATGTCGTGGGCGAAGATTGCGGCCTGCATGCCGGAGCCGCAGACCTTGTTGACGGTGGTCGCTTCGGTCGAGCGGGGGAGGCCGGCGCCGAGCGCCGCCTGGCGGGCGGGCGCCTGGCCGAGGCCGGCGGGAAGGACGCAGCCCATGAAGATCTTGTCGATGCTCTCGGCGGCGACACCGGCCCGCTCCACCGCCGCGCCGACGGCCGTCGCGCCAAGCTCGGTGGCGGTGGCGCCGGCGAGGGCGCCCTGGAACGACCCCATCGGGGTGCGGGCGTAGGAGAGGATGACGATGGGGTCGGTGGTGGCGGTCATTGCAGTTCCTCTGTGCGTCCTTCGAGACGCCGCTTCGGCTTCGCTCAGCGGCTCCTCAGGATGAGCGGTTCCGTGCCAGATCCAGCCCGCTCATCCTGAGTAGGGACTGAGCCTGGCGAAGGCCCGTATCGAAGGACGCACATAGTCCCGCCACCCGCCTTGTTCAAATCGCGAAGGCTCTGCTAGGGCGCCTCGCGAACAGGAGAGACTGGATGGCCGATTTCGGGCTCGATTTTGCTCTGGGCGAGATGGCGGACACGATCCGCGACACCACCGCCCGCTTCGCCGCCGACAAGATTGCGCCGATCGCGGCGGAGATCGACGCGAAGGACTGGTTCCCGCGCGAGCTGTGGCCGCAAATGGGCGAACTCGGCCTCCACGGCGTCACCGTCGAGGAGGAGTATGGCGGGCTCGGCCTCGGCTATCTGGAGCATGTCGTCGCGCAGGAGGAAGTGGCGCGGGCCTCGGCCTCGATCGGCCTCTCCTACGGCGCGCATTCCAACCTCTGCGTCAACCAGATCCGCCGCTGGGGCAATGAGGAGCAGAAGCGCAGATATCTGCCCAAGCTGATCTCCGGCGAGCATGTCGGCGCGCTGGCCATGTCCGAGGCCGGGGCGGGCTCGGACGTCGTGTCGATGAAGCTGCGCGCCGAGAAGAAGGGCGACCGCTATGTGCTGAACGGCACCAAGTTCTGGATCACCAACGCCCATTATGCCGACACTCTGGTCGTCTACGCCAAGACCGGCGAAGGCAGCCGCGGGATCACCACCTTCCTGATCGAGAAGGGCATGAAGGGCTTCTCGCTCGGCCAGAAGCTCGACAAGATGGGGATGCGCGGCAGCCCGACCGGCGAGCTCGTCTTCGACGATTGCGAGGTGCCCGAAGAGAATGTGATGGGGCCGGAAAATGGCGGCGTCGGCGTGCTGATGAGCGGGCTCGACTATGAGCGCACCGTCCTCGCCGGCATCCAGCTCGGCATCATGCAGGCCTGCCTCGACACGGTGCTGCCCTATGTTAGGGAGAGGAAGCAGTTCGGCCAGCCGATCGGCGCCTTCCAGCTGATGCAGGCCAAGGTGGCGGACATGTACGTCGCGCTCAATTCGGCGCGCGCCTATGTCTATACGGTCGCGAGGAATTGCGATGCGGGGAAGACCACCCGCTTCGACGCGGCGGGGGCGATCCTCCTCGCGTCGGAGAGCGCGGTGAAGGTGAGCCTCGAGGCGATCCAGGCGCTGGGCGGCGCGGGCTATACCAAGGACTGGCCGGTGGAGCGCTACGCCCGCGATGCCAAGCTGCTCGACATCGGCGCCGGGACCAACGAGATCAGGCGGATGCTGATCGGCCGCGAACTGGTCGGGGCAGGGGCGTGACCGCCACCCTCTCCGCCCCCGCGTCATCCCGGCGGAGGCCGGGATCTCGTCGGGTGAAAAACGCGGCGCATCCTAGACCCCAGCC
>JBKBVA010000145.1:0-6884 GCA_046289665.1 Allosphingosinicella sp. | reverse complement strand
GGGGGGGCTGGCTTCTTTGTGGGGGCGCCCCTCGACGTCCCGGCGGGCCTCGCCGCCGAGATCGGGGAATACGACAATGGCGCGGGCGCCGCGGGCGAAGTCGGGATCCGACTCCCAGGAGGTGGTGCTCAGGCCGCCGACTCCTCGTCTTCGGCCTCGACGAAGCTCACCGGATTTTCCGGCTGCACGGTGGAGACGGCATGCTTGTAGACGAGCTGCGACAGGCCGTCGCGCTGGAGCAGCATGCAGAAGGGATCGAAGGCGACGATCTCGCCCTGCAGCATGACGCCGTTGACGAGGAACATGGTGACCGGCTCGCCCGAGCGCCGCACCGCGCCGAGGAACACTTCCTGGAGCAGGGTCGGCTTCTTCTTCTCCAGCCCCTCGGCGAAGGCGCGCTCGATCTCGCCGAGCTCGATCGGGTGGGACGGCATGATCGTCGAGATTGCGTGCTTGTAGATGAGCTGCGCCTGCCCGTCGCGGCGCAGCAGCACCGAGAAATTGTCGAACCAGGTGATGATGCCCTGCAGCTTCACGCCTTTGACGAGGAACATCGTCACCGGCGTCTTCGAGCGCCGCAGCCCGTTCAGAAACATATCCTGGAGGTTGTTGACCCTGTCGGCCATTCCCGCTCTCCTTATTGGCGGACGCCTTGTCCGCGAGAGGCGCCGCCCTCGGCGCCCGACCTATAGCTGGGGCGGCGTGCGCCGCATTCAATATCACGCGCCGCTCCGCAGCGTCCAGCATGGCGCCGCGATCGCCCCTAGGGCGTGTCGTCGCCCTTGGTGTCGCTGATCCCCAGCGCCTTGAGCTTGCGGTGCAGCGCGGAGCGCTCCATGCCGATGAAGCTCGCGGTTCGCGAGATGTTGCCCGAGAAGCGGCGGATCTGGACCCTGAGATACTCCCGCTCGAAGGTTTCCCGCGCCTCGCGCAGCGGCGTCCCCATGATCGCCTTCACCGCCTCGCCGGGGCTGAGGCTCGCCTGCTCGTTCAAGATCTCGGGCGGCAGCATGTCGATCTCGATCGAGCCGACCCGCGCGCCCGGCGCCAGGATGATGGTGCGCTCGATGACGTTGCGCAGCTGGCGGACGTTACCGGGCCAGTCATAGGCCTGCAGCGCGGCCACCGCGTCGGCCGAGAAATTGGGCGTGGCGAGCCTCTGCTCGGCCGCATAGCGCGCGGCGAAATGGGCGACCAGCTCCGGAATGTCCTCGCGCCGTTCGGACAAGGCCGGAAGATGCACCGGCACCACGTTCAGGCGATAGAACAAATCCTCGCGGAACTGCCCCGCGGCGATCTCGTCCGCCAGGTGCCGCGAGGTGGACGACACCACCCGCATGTCGACCCGCACCGTGCGCTGGCCGCCGACGCGGGTGAAGCTCTGGTCGGTCAGCACGCGCAGGATCTTGGCCTGGGCCGGCATCGGCATGTCGGCGATCTCGTCGAGGAACAGGGTGCCGCCATGGGCCTGTTCGAGCAGACCCGGCCGGGCGAGCTCGCCCCCTTCCTCCACGCCGAACAATTCCTCCTCGACCCGCTCCGGCGTCATCCGCGCCGCGCTGACGACGATGAACGGCGCCTGGGCGCGGCTGCTCCATTCGTGGAGGAGCCGGGCGGCGACCTCCTTGCCGACGCCGGCGGGGCCGGTGATCAGCACCCGGCTCCCCGTCCCCGCCACCCGCTTCAGCGTCGCGCGCACCGCGTTGATGGCGACGCTCGAGCCGGTGAGCTCGGTCTCCTGGCCGATCTGCGCCTTCAGGCTCGCATTCTCACGGCGGAGCCGGTCGGTCTCGGTGGCGCGGGCGACGAGGTGGATGAGGTGGTCGGCCTCGAACGGCTTCTCGATGAAGTCGACCGCGCCCTGGCGGATCGCCGCGACCGCGGTGTCGAGATTGCCGTGGCCGGAAATGACCAGCACCGGCAGGGTCGGGTCGCGCCGCTTGATCTCCTCGAGCAATTGCAGCCCGTCGAGCTTGGAGCCCTGCAGCCACACGTCGAGCAGCGCCAGCGAGGGCCGCCGGTCGGCCAGCGCCTGCAGCGCCTCGTCGTTGTTGGCGGTGGTGTGGCACGAATAGCCTTCGTCCTCCAGCACGCCGGAGACGAGGTCCCTGATGTCCTGTTCGTCGTCAACGATGAGTATGTCGAGCGCCATGCCTATCCGTTCGCCGCCTGATCCTGAGGGTGAGCCGCCGCGCCGGCCGCGAGGCGGGCGAGCGATTCCCAATCGAACACGAGGCGCACCAGCGTCCCCCCTCCGGGTGCGTCATCAAATTCGATGCTGCCGAAATGTTCCTCCACGATCTTCTGGACGATGGCGAGCCCGAGCCCCGTCCCCTTCACCCGCGTCGTCACATAGGGTTCGGTGAGCCGCCCCCGGTCGCCCGGCAGGCCAACGCCGGTATCGGTCACCTCGATGCAGAGCCGGTTGTCCGTCTCGATGATCCTCAGCGTCACCGCGTCCTCGCCGTCCTTCGTCCCCTCCTCGCGCTTCTGCTGGATCGCCTCGACGCCGTTCTTGACGATGTTGGTCAGCGCCTGGCCGAGCTGGCGCCGGTCGCAGACGAGGAGCGGCGCCGGCTCGGGCGCCTCCAGCCGGAAGGCGATGTCGGGGTGGGCGACCTCGTGGAGGAACAGGGCCTGCCGCGCCACCTCGGCGATCGCTTCTTCGCGGAAGACGGGCTTGGGCATTCGCGCGAAGGAGGAGAATTCGTCGACCATCCGCCGCAGATCGCCGACCTGCCGGACGATCGTGCCGGTGAGCTGGCCGAACGTGCCGGGATCGGATTCGATCTCCTTCCCGTAGCGCCGCTGCAGCCGCTCGGCGGCGAGCTGGATCGGGGTCAGCGGGTTCTTGATCTCGTGCGCGATCCGCCGCGCCACGTCGGACCAGGCCGCGCGGCGCTGGTCGAGCAATTGCTCGGTGATGTCGTCGAAGGTGAGGACGTGCCCCCCTTCCACCTTCACGCGCTTGACGGCGAGGGTGCGCGGTTCCCCGCCGGAGGCGAACTGGACGATCGCCTCCCGTTCATCGCTGTCGAGTTGCTCGTCGAGCTCCGGGGCGAGAGCCGCCAGTTTCTGGCCGATCGCATCTCTCTTGCTGGTCTTCAGCATTGCTTCGGCGGAGCTGTTGATGAGCCGCACGCTCCGATCGGCATCGAGTGAGATGACGCCAGCGGTAACGCCAGAGAGTACCGCCTCGGTGAAGGCACGGCGGCTGTCGAGCTGCTCGTTAGCGGAGACCAACGCGCCGGTTTGCTCTTCGAGCCGGCGCGTCATCCGGTTGAAGGCGTTGCCGAGAATGCCGACTTCGTCCTTCACCGATGCATTCGGGACCCGCGCCGACAGGTCGCCCCCGGTCACGCGCCGCGCCGCATCGACCAGTTGCCCCACCGGCCGGACAAGACGGTCCGCCAGCGTCAACGCAATCCAGATCGAAATCGCTACGATTAGCAGCGACACGAGCAGAAGCGCTGCGTTGAAACGGAGCTGAAGCGTGCGCGAGCGCGTCAGCAAAGCTTCGTAGTCGCCAAGCACGCCTTGGGCGCGGCTCACCTGCTCCATCATCTGCGGCTCGTGGAGGCGGGCTACATAGAGATAGACGTTGTCGCCCAGAGTCGTGTTCGCCACGACCGCGATTCGGTCGTCGAGCGGTACGACGACCGTCTCCGCTCCCGCCCGCAGCCGTTCGATCAGCTCTTTGTCGAACACTGCCTCGAGCGGCGGGTCATAGGGATTTGCCAACGCCTGTGTTTGAATCTCGCCGGAAGGGCTGACCGCGAGGATCACCGCTTCAGACAGGTTGCGAACGTAGACCTGGTACGCGAGCCCCTCGCTGAACTCGAGGCTGTCGATGGGGATCCCCTCGAAATATTTGGGGAAATCTCCGCTCATCGTCCGCGCCTCGGCATCGACGCGCGCAAGCTCCTGATTATAGGCGGACCGCGCAATCAGCGCGGCGTTCTCGAACATTCCCCGGGCCCGTTCGGAGAACCAGAACTCGACCCCCCCTTGAAACAATAACGAGGCGAAAGCGACGACGAGCAAGGTTGGGACGCTCGCGATGGCAGAAAACAGGGCAACGAGCCGGACGTGAAGCCTCCCCCTGCCCCCAACAGGCGACAAGGCGGCGCGCTTCATCGCGAAACGGCGCGCGACGAGGACCATCAGCGCCATAGCCGGCACGAGGTTGGCCACGAGCAAAGCCGCTGCGAGTGGCGGCGTCAGCAGCGACTCTGTGGTACCATGGCCTGTGATGATGAAGTAGCTGGCCGTCCCAATGGCAATCAGCGCCAGCACGGTGGCGATCTCCACCAGCGGCATCACGCGTCCGCGCCGCATCGTCACCGCGAGGCGGCGGCGCCAGCGGGGCTTGACGTCATGGGGGATCGGCACTTGGGCGTTCACGCTGTGGCGCTACCACAAGAATGTGGCCAAAAGAACACAGGTTATGAAAATGCGCAAAGCGGGTCGGCGTGCGGAGCGCTCAGGCCGCCGCCCTGCTCAGCCACGGCGCGTAGAATTCGTGCAGCATCGCCTGCGCCCGCTTCGGATCGCCTTCCTTGTTGAAAGCGTTGCGGAATTCGGCGGAGCCGTGGAGGCCGCGCGTGTACCAGCCGATATGCTTGCGCGCCACGTTGACGCCGATCTCCGGCCCGTAATGCTCCAGCATGTCGCGATACTGGGCGGTGATGACGTCATATTGCTGCTCGAGCGTCGGATCGGGCAGCCGCTCCCCCGTCTCCAGCCAGTGCATCACCTGGCCGAGCAGCCACGGCCGCCCGTAGGCGCCGCGGCCGATCATCACGCCGTCGGCGCCGGACTGGGCGAGCGCCGTCTCGACGTCGTCGACCGAGCAGATGTCGCCGTTGACGATCACCGGCACGTCCACCGCGTCCTTCACCCGGCGGACGAAGGCCCAGTCAGCGTCGCCCTTGTACATCTGGTTGCGGGTGCGGCCGTGGACGGTGATCATCTGCACGCCGAGATCGACCGCGATGCGGGCGAGCTCGGGGGCGTTGAGGCTCGAATGGTCCCAGCCCATCCGCATCTTGAGCGTCACCGGAACCTTGACCGCTTTCACCGTCGCATCAACGATTTGCGCGGCGAGCTTCAGGTCGCGCATCAGCGCCGATCCGGCGTCGCCATTGACCACCTTCTTGACCGGGCAGCCCATGTTGATGTCGATGATGGCGGCGCCCCGATCCTCGTTGAGCTTCGCGGCCTCGGCCATCTCGGCCGGCGCGCAGCCGGCGAGCTGCATCGAGACCGGATCCTCGACCGGGTCCCACGCCGCCTTCTGGAGCGACTGGCGCGTCTCCCGGATCATCGCCTGGCTGGCGATCATCTCGGTGACGGTGAGGCCGGCGCCGTAGCGCTTGACGATGCGGCGGAACGGCCGGTCGGTGACGCCGGTCATCGGCGCCAGGATGACGGGCGACGGGATGCGGACCGGTCCGATCGAGATGGGGGCGAGCTTGGGCATGAGAGGCGCGCGAGATAGGGGCAAAGGCGCTGGCGGGCAAGGTTCCGCTCGGCTAGGGCGCCGCGGATGAGCGCAGACGGCAAGACGGTGGCTCTGCTGGTGGCGGCCGGAAGCGGCAGCCGCGCCGGCGGCGGCGTGCCCAAGCAATATCGCAGGATCGCGGGCAAGGCCGTGCTGGCGCACGCGGTGGACGCGCTGCGCCACCCGGGCATTGACGAGGTGCTGGTCGCGATCGGGCCGGGCCAGGAGGGCCTCTACCGCGAAGCGCTGGGCGACGCCCCCCTCCCCGCCTTCGTCCTCGGCGGGGCGGAGCGGCAGGAATCGGTCCGCAGCGGCCTCGAAGCGCTGGCCGGCCGCGGGGTCGCCCGCATCCTCGTCCACGACGCGGCGCGGCCGTTCCTGCCCGGCGCGGTGATCGACCGGCTGCTCGGGGCGCTGGAGACGGACGCGGCGGCGGTCCCGGGCCTGCCGGTGGTGGACACGCTGGCGGAGGGCGGGGCATCGCTCGGCGCCGTCGTGCCGCGCGAGCGGCTTTCCCGCGTGCAGACGCCGCAGGCCTTCCGCTTCGAGACGCTCCTCGCCGCCCACCGCGCGTGGAGCGGCCCTCCGGCCACGGACGACGCCCAGATCGTCCGCGCCGCCGGCGTCTCCGTCGCCACCGTCGCGGGCGACGCCTTACTCGAAAAGCTCACCTACGAGGAGGATTTCCTGCGCGCCGAACACCGCCTCTCCGCCCGCCTCGTCGGCCGCACCGGCCTCGGCTTCGACGTCCACGCCTTCGAGCCCGGCGACGGCCTCTGGCTCGGCGGGGTGCGAATCCCGCACGACCGCGCGCTCAAGGGCCACAGCGATGCCGACGTGGTGCTCCATGCCGTCACCGACGCGATCCTGGGTGCGATCGGCGCGGGCGACATCGGCCAGCATTTCCCGCCGTCCGACCCGCAGTGGCGCGGCGCGGCCTCCTCCGCCTTCGTGGAGCACGCGCTGGCGCTGGTCGAGGCGAAGGGCGGCCGGATCGACCATGTCGACGTCACCGTCATCTGCGAGGCGCCCAAGATCGGCCCGCATCGGGACGCGATCCGCGCCCGCACCGCGGCGCTGTTGCGGCTGCCCCCGGGGAGGGTTAGCATCAAGGCCACGACGACCGAGCGGCTCGGCTTCACCGGCAGGGGGGAAGGCATGGCGGCACAGGCGATCGCAACCGTGAGGATGCCGGAGGACATATGATCAGGATCTACGCCGCAGCATTTCTTCTCGCCGCGCCGGCCGTCGCGCAGGCACAGCAGCCATGCATTCCGCCCTCGCAGGTCGGCGACGCCGCGGTGGTCGTCGCCCCGATCCTGATCGACACGGTGGCGACCGCGTGCAAGCCGCACGTGAACGCGAACGCCTTCCTAAACAC
>JBKBVA010000144.1:0-6913 GCA_046289665.1 Allosphingosinicella sp. | reverse complement strand
GGTCGACATCTTCTACGGCGGCAGCGGCGAGAGCGTGCGCGGGCCGGTGCGGGAGTTCAGCCCCACCGAGGAGAGCCTGCTCGCCCGCTTCGCCGACGGCGTCGCCGGCGCGCTCGCCGAGGTCTGGCAGGAAGTCGTCCCGGTGCGGCCGGTGCTGCGCTCGCGGCAGGTCGGCACCGCCCATGCGGCGGTCGCGACCGGCGCGGAAGCGGTGGCGGTTTCGCGCTTCACCGTCCAGCTCGCCCGCGGCGCGCCGACCACCATCGCCATCGTCCACCCGCTCTCCTCGCTCCGTTCGGTCGAGGCCGAGCTCACCGCCCGCTCCGGCGAGGAAGTGAGCGCGCGCGGCGAGGAATGGCGCGAACGCCTGGTCGCCGCGGTCGGCGAGGTCCGCATCCGCGCCCGCACCGTGCTGGCGCGGCCCGAGCTCCAGCTTTCCGAGCTGCTCCAGCTTCGCGTCGGCGACGTCATCCCGGTCAGCCTTCCGGCCCAGGTGCCGCTCCTCGTCGAGGGGCGCCCGATCGCCCTCGGCACGATCGGCGAGCATGACGGCCGCACCGCTCTTCGAATCGAAAAGATCCAGCGCAGGAGATCCAACGCGTGAAAGAGGCCCAGGAAATCATCGAGGCCGGCCCGGCCGACGAGCAGGCGTTCAGCCGCCGCAACTACGCGCTCCTCGCCGACATACCGGTCCGCCTCTCGGTCGAGGTGGGCAGCACCGCCCTCAAGCTCTCCGAGCTGATGGACCTGTCGGAAGGCAGCGTGGTCGAGCTCGACCGGCAGAGCCACGAGATGCTCGACATCATGGCCAACGGCACCCTCATCGCCAAGGGCGAGGTGGTGACCGTGAACGGCCGCTTCGGCATCCGGGTCGTCGAGGTGGTCGCCGGGGCGGGCGCCGCCGCGGTCGAGCGCCGCAAGTAATGACCGCCTACATATTGAAGCTCGTCTTCCTGGTCCCGCTGGTCGCGGGGCTGGCGGTCGGGGCTTTGTGGCTGTGGCGCAAGGTGCAGCCGGGCATGCAGCTCGGCCAGCGCCAGCGGCTGGTGAAGCTGGTCGACGCGGTGCCGCTGGGCGCCACCGGCCGCCTCGCGGTCGTCGAATTCGGGGGGAAGCAGCTGCTGCTCGCGGTGTCGCGCGGCCAGGTGCAGTTACTGACGGAAGCGGGGGTGAGCGGTGCCGAGTCGAACGCAAGCTGAAACCTCCCGCCGGGCGCTCCGCCCCTTTCTCCTCCTTCTCCTTCTCGCCGCAGCCCTGACCGCAGCCTTCCTGCTCGCGGCGCCGGGCCTCGCCCAGACGCCCGCCGGCGGCCAGCCCGGCGCGCTCGACCGCGCGGTCGAGACGATCGGCGGCGACGGCCGCCCGCTCTCCTTGTCGCTGCAGATCCTCATCCTGATGAGCCTGCTGACGGTGCTGCCGTCGATCATCCTGATGATGACCAGCTTCACCCGCATCATCATCGTCCTCGCCATCCTGCGGCAGGCGATCGGGCTCCAGAACACGCCGCCCAACCAGGTGCTGGTCGGCCTCGCCCTCTTCCTCTCCATCTTCGTGATGCGCCCGGTGATCGACCAGGTGAACGAGGCCGCCTACACGCCCTATGGCGACGGCGCGATCAGCATCGAGGAAGCGGTCTCGCGCTCGGGCACCATCCTCCACGGCTTCATGATCCGCCAGACCCGCGAGTCGGACCTCAAACTGTTTATCGAGCTGGCCGGCGAGGAGCGCTTCGCCACGCCCGCCGACGTGCCCTTCTCGATCCTGCTCCCGTCCTTCGTGACCAGCGAGCTCAAGACGGCCTTCCAGATCGGCTTCCTCATCTTCCTGCCGTTCCTGATCATCGACCTCGTCGTCGCATCGACACTGATGGCGCTCGGCATGATGATGCTCTCGCCGACCATCGTCTCGATGCCGTTCAAGCTCCTGCTCTTCGTGCTGGTCGACGGCTGGGCGCTGACGATGGGATCGCTCGCCGCCTCCTTCGCCGGAGGCTAGCGATGGACGGCACGGATTATTTCGTCGGCATCGCCCAGCAGGCGCTCTGGATCCTGGCGCTCGCCTCGGCGCCGATCCTGATCCCGGCCCTGCTCGTCGGCGTGCTGCTCGGCATGGTCCAGGCGGCGACCTCGATCAACGAGGCGACCTTGACCTTCGTGCCCAAGCTGATCGTCGTCGCCCTCTGCCTTGCGCTGTTCGGCGGCGCGATCCTGATGCTGCTGGTCGATTTCACCCAGGACATGTTCGCCCGGATCCCCGAGCTCGTCCGATGATTCCGGCGGCCTTCGCGAACGTCGAGGCGCAGCTCTGGCTGTGGCTGGTCGCGATGGTCCGGCCCGGTGCCGCCTTCCTCGCCGCCCCCGTCTTCGGCGCCAGCTTCGTGCCGGTCCAGCTCCGCCTGATCGTCGCGCTGGCGATCGGCATACCGGCGCTCAGCGTCACCGACTTCGCGCTGCCGGCCGACGGCCTCGCCTCGATCGAGGGTTTCCTCCTCGTCGCCGGCGAGGTGATGGCCGGCCTCGCCATCGGCTTCGCGGTGCAGATCGGCTTTTCGGCCGCGCTGATCGCCGGCGAGGTGATCGGCAACACGATGGGCCTCGGCTTCGCGGCGATGATGGACCCGGCGACGGGCCAGCAGAATCCCGCCCTTTCCCAATTCCTGGCGATCGTCGCGACGTTCCTGTTCCTCGCCATAGGCGGCCACCTCGCGCTCGCCGCGACCATCGTCGAGAGCTACCGCGCGCTGCCGCCGGGCGAAGCGTGGATGACGGCGGAGAGCCTGCGCGGCCTCGTCTTCTTCGGCGGCGTGCTGTTCGCGGCCGGCCTGTCGATCGCGCTGCCGGTCGGCTTCGCGCTCGTCCTCGTGCAGCTGGTGATGGGCATGCTCGCCCGCTCGGCGCCGGCGCTCAACCTCTTCGCCGTCGGCTTCCCGGCGACCCTCCTCGCCGGCCTCGTCCTCCTCGCCATCGCCGCGCCGGTGATGGGGGAGGGGATCGTCGCCGCGATCCAGGCCGGGCTCGAGGAATCGCGCCGGCTGGCGATGGGCTGAGACGATGGCCGACAATCCCGATCAGGACCAGAAGACCGAAGCCCCGACCCCGAAACGGGTCAAGGACGCGTCGGAGAAAGGCGACGTCCTCCAGTCGCGCGAGCTCGGCACCGCCCTCGTCGTCCTCGCCGGGGCCGCCTGGATCGCGATCGCCGGGCCGATCATGCTCGGCGCCCTCGAGACGATGGTGATCGACGGGCTCAGCTTCGGAAACGGAGACCTCAAGGATTTCGACCCCGGCGGCACCATCCTGCGCCTGCTCGGCATCATCCTCCTGCCCTTCGCCGGCCTGTTCGCGGTGACGCTGGTCGCGGCGATCGGTACGCCGGCGGCGCTCGGCTCACTGGGCTTTCGCGGCAAGGCCTTCGCCTTCAAGGGCGACAAGCTCAATCCCATGAACGGCTTGAAGCGCATGTTCGGCATGCAGGGACTGGTCGAACTCGGCAAGTCGCTGGCCAAGGTGCTGCTGCTCGGCGCGATCGGCATCTGGCTGCTCATGTCCGAGGCGCGGTCGCTGATCGGCCTCACTTCGGCCGAGATCGGCCCGGCGCTCGCCCGCGTCGGCAGCACCTTCGCCCTCGCCTTGCTCGTCATGGGCGGCGCGCTCGCGCTGATCGCGCTGGTCGACGTGCCCGCCCAGATCTTCCAGCGCACCCGGCGGCTGCGGATGACCAAGCAGGAGATCAAGGACGAGCACAAGCAGACCGAAGGCTCGCCCGAGCTGAAGATGGCGGTGCGCCGCCGCCAGCAGGAGGTCGCCCGCAACTCGGCGCGCGCCGCCGTGGCCGAGGCGACGGTGGTGCTGACCAACCCGACCCATTTCGCCGTGGCGCTGCGCTACCGTCCGGGCGAGGACATGGCGCCGGTCGTCGTCGCCCGCGGCCGCGGCGCCACCGCCGACGCGATCCGCGAGCTGGCCGCCGAGCACCATGTGCCGATGCTGAGCTATCCGCAGCTCACCCGCGCCCTCTATTTCACCGCCCGCACCGGGCAGGTGATCCGCGACGACCTCTACATGGCGGTGGCGACGGTGCTTGCCTTCGTCTTCAACCTCGATGCGGCGCTCGCCGCCGGCACGCCGCCGCCGGGCGTCGAGGTGCCGAAGGGCGCGCGGTTCGACGCGCGCGGCCGGCCGGAGGCTTAAGCCCGGGCCGCCGCGGCCGTTATCCGTCCTCGAGAAAGGACCGGAAAGACGATGGCCAGGCCCCCACGCAGCGGCGAAGTGAAGGTCGCGCTCCACGAGATCGACCGGCTGGTCCGCGAGGCCGCCGAATCGAACGCGCGGCTCGACAGCTGGATCGCCGAGCTCGCCGAGGAACTGCGCGCCGCCGAACCCGGCCTCGATCCCGCCGTCGCGGCGGGCCTCGCGCGCGAGATCCTGGAGGATCCGCGCACCTCCCTCTCCGCCCAGGCCAGGCTCGACGCGCGGGCGGTGCGGGTGCTGCGCGATTGAGCCGCCGAAACCGCTAAAGCTTTCGCCGCGCCTGCCGTTCTTGAAGGGGAACGTAAGGGACGCGCGATGACCAGCTCGATCGGATATTCTCTCGGTATCGGCTCCGGCCTCGACATCAAGGCCCTCGTCGACGGCCTCGCCGGCGCGGCCAAGGCGCCCAAGGAGGCCCTGATCGCCCGCCGGGAGGATCTGAACGCGGCGCGGGTCTCCGCCGTCGCCGAGATCAGCAACGCCATAGACGGCTTCGCCACCGCCCTCTCCGCCTTGCTGTCGGGCGGCTCGCTCTACAGCCAGCCGACCGTCTCCGAACCCACCCTGCTCTCAGCCAGCGCAATGCCGGGCGCGCAGCTCGGCGCGATCTCGCACGAGCTCGAAGTCGTGCAGCTCGCCAAGGCGCAGACTCTGCAGTCCGCCCCCTTCGCCGCCGCAGGCGATCCGGTGGGGCAGGGGACGCTGACCCTCACCACCGCCGCCGGCAGCTTCGCCGTCACCGTCGATGCCTCGAACGACAGCCTCTCCGGCCTCGCCGCCGCGATCAACGGCGCGGGCGCCGGCGTCACCGCCAGCGTCGTCACCGATACGAGCGGCGCCCGGCTGGTGCTGAAGGGCGCGACCGGCGAGGCCGCCGCCTTCACCCTCTCGGTGCCGGACGGCACGGCGAGCGGGCTGGAGCGCTTCGCCTACGGCCCCGCCGTCACCGGGGGGATGACGCTCGCCCAGGCGGCGCAGGATGCCGTCGTCCGCCTCGACGGCGTCGAACTGCGCCGCGGCGTCAACGTCTTCAAGGACATCATCCCGGGCGTCCAGATCGACCTCAAGAAGGCGGCGCCGGGCACCAGCATCGCGATCGGCGTCGCCCGCCCGACCGCCGCCATCGAGCAGGCGGTGCAGGATTTCGTCGCCACCTATAACGGCGTGATGGGCATGATCGCCGAGCTGACCGCGCCCGGCGCGGCCGGCGAGAGCGGCCCGCTGCGCGGCGACCTCGGCGTGCGCGAGATGCAGCGCCAGCTCCGCCAGCTCCCGTCCACCGCCCTGGTCAGCGAGGGGACGGGCCCGAAGACGCTCGCCGAGATCGGCGTGCGTACCAATCGCGACGGCACGCTCAGCGTCGACAGCGCGCGGCTGCAGAAGATGCTGGCCGACGACCCGCGCGGGGTCGAGGCGCTGTTCAACCCCTCGCAGCGCAGCAGCGATCCGAACATCGTCATCAAGAGCCTGGCGAGCAAGGTGAAGCCGGGCACCTACACCGTCACCAACCTCGTCCCGAGCGACGGCGTCACCGGCGCCAGCGGCACGATCGGCGGCGTCGCCGCCATCTCGTCGGGCCCCAACATCATCGCCCCCGCCGCCTCGCGCGCCGTGGGCCTCATCCTCGGCGTCAACGCGGCGGCGGCGAGCGTCACCATCACCATCGATCCGGGCCTCGGCGGCGCGCTCGACATGATCCGCGACGGCCTGCGCGCGCGCTCCGGACCCTTCGCCGGCACCCAGGCGCGGCTGTCGGCGGAGGCGAAGGACATCGCCGAGGATCGGCAGGCGCTCGAGATGCGCTCCGACAAATATTACAACCAGCTCCTCTCCACCTTCACGGCGATGGAGCGGCAGGTATCCGCCTTCAAGGCGACCCAGTCCTATCTCGAACAGCAGGTCAAGATGTGGACCGCTGATCGCGGCTGACGCGGCGTCGAGTCCCAGCACCAGATGGAGTGAACGAGCATGTACGTATCGCGGGGCCAGTTCGGAAATGCGCGCGCGCGCTATCAGGATGTCGACGTCGGCAGCCGGATCGAGGGCGCGACCCCGCACCAGCTCGTCGCGGTGATGTTCGAGGAGCTTCTGAAGTCGCTGGACGCGATGGCGGTGGCGGTGAAACGGGAGGATTTCCTGCGGCGCGGGCGCTGCCAGTCGCGCGCGCTCGCGATCCTCAAGGGCCTCGAGACCAGCCTCGACTTCGAGAAAGGCGGCGACATCGCCGAGGGACTCGCCTCGATCTATCGCGAGGCGACGCGGCTGATCCTCGCCGGCGGCAAGGGCAATGAGGCGGCGGCGGTCGCCGCGGCGCGCGAGATGGTGGGGGAGATCGCCTCCGCCTGGGACGCGATCGGGGCGAAGGCGGCCTAGGCGGCCTTCAGCTCGTACTTGCGCATCTTCTCGATGAGCGTGGTGCGCTGGAGCGAGAGCAAGCGGGCGGCATCGGCGATCACGCCGTTGGCCAGCTTCAGCGCTTCCTCGATATAGCGCTGCTCGGTCTCGGCGAGGAGGGCGCGAAGGTCCACGGGCGCGCCCCGAACGAGCTGCGCCGGCGCCGGCGCAGCAGCCTCGGCCGGCTGGGCGGGGGCCGCGGGCGCCAGAACTTCCGTCTCCTCCCAGCATGCAGCGCGCTCGGCGGAGACGACCCGGCCCCCGCGAAA
>JBKBVA010000143.1:0-6970 GCA_046289665.1 Allosphingosinicella sp. | reverse complement strand
AGCCTGCCCCGGACAATGGGCGGAAAATCGGTGGGAGTGAGCAGAGGCAAGGTATCGAGCATGGCAGTGGACGACGCCGGCGGAGGGGAAAGGATGATACCGGCCGGATCGGTCGGGCGACGCGCCGAGGCGCGCGACGCCATCACGTCGTGGAGACCCGTCAGGATCTCGCGGGCGGACGTGGTGGAGGCGGTGGGCATGATCGACCGGCTAACAGATTGCGCGGGGGGAAGCCAAGGCGAATGGCGGCGAAGTCTTCACCCCGCCTTGAAGTGCAGTATGTCGCCGCTCGGCCGCCGCTCGAGCGCCTCGTCGAGGGCGGAGGCGAGCTCGGCCTGGGTGAAGGGCTTGGAGAGGCGCGGCAGGGCCAGGTCCTCGCCCGCGACGAGGTCGGCGAAGCCGGTGACGATCAGGATCGGGAGGCCGGGCCGCTCCGCCCGCGCCGCCTCGGCGAGCTCGAGACCCGTCATGTGCGGCATGGCATAGTCGCTGACGAGCAGGTCGAAATCCCCTTCGCCGAGCAGCTCCAGCGCCTGCCGGCCGGAACGGGCCTCGCGCGCCTCATGGCCCAGCTCCTCGAGCATCGCCAAGGTATTCATGAGTACGAGCGGGTCGTCGTCGACGGCGAGGACCTTGAGCCGCCGGGCGCGGGGCGGGGCGGCGGACGGGGCGGCGGTGCTCTCGCCATTCTCCTCCCGGCTTTCGGCGGCGGGGAGCCAGAGCGTCGCCACCGTGCCTTCGCCGGGGCGGCTGGCGAGGGTCAGCCGCCCGCCGGACTGCTCGGCGAGGCCGTGAACCATCGACAGGCCGAGCCCGGTGCCCTTGCCGACCCCCTTGGTGGTGAAGAAGGGTTCGGTGGCGCGGGCCAGCGTCTCGTCGTCCATGCCCTCGCCGCGATCCTCGACCGACAGGCAGACATAGGTGCCGGCCTCCAGTTCGCCGCCCTCGGGCACGCTCTCGGTACGCGCGGCGATGACGATCGGGCCGCCGTCGGGCATCGCGTCGCGGGCGTTCATCGCGAGGTTGAGCAGGGCGAGCTCGAGCTGGTTGGCGTCGGCGGTCACCTTCGGCAGCGCGCGCGGGAAGCGCAGGGCGAGCGTGACCGAGGGGCCGAGGCTGCGCTCGAGCAGCTCCGACATGCCGCGTACCAGCTCGGGAAGGTCGACGGGGGCGAGATCGAGCTGCTGGCGGCGCGCGAAGGCGAGCATGCGCTGGGTCAGCGCCGCGCCGCGCTGCGCCGCCTGGGTCGCGTTCTCGAGGAGGCGCGTGGCCTTGGGATCGTCGGGCAGGCGGCGGCGGAGCAGCTCCAGGCTCCCCATCACCGCCATCAGCAGGTTGTTGAAATCGTGGGCGACGCCGCCGGTCAGCCGTCCCACCGCCTCCATCTTCTGCGACTGGAAGAAGGCCTCGCGCGCTTCGTCGAGCGCCTGCTGCGTCTCCCGCCGCTCGGTGAGATCGCGGGTGATCTTGGCGAAACCGACCAGCGCGCCCATCGGATCGCGGATCGCGTCGATGATGACGTGGGCCCAGAAGCGGCTGCCGTCCTTGCGGACCCGCCAGCCCTCATTCTCGAAGCGCCCCTCCGCGCCCGCCGTCGCCAGAGCGCGCTCGGGGAGGCCGCCGGCGCGGTCCTCGGGGGTATAGAAGCGGGAGAAATGCTCGCCGATAATCTCTTCGGCGGTATAGCCCTTGAAGCGCTCGGCCCCCGCGTTCCAGCTCGAGATGATCCCGCCGGGATCGAGCATGTAGATGGCGTAGTCGGTCACGCCTTCGACGAGCAGCCGGAAGCGCTCCTCGCTGCGGCGCAGCGCCTCTTCGGCCTGGCGCCGGTCGGTGAGGTCGCGGGTGACCTTGGCATAGCCGACGATCGTCCCGTCCGGCGCGCGGATCGGATCGATCACGACATGGGCCCAGAAGCGGCTGCCGTCCTTGCGCACCCGCCAGGCTTCGGCCTCGAAGCGGCCTTCGCCGGCCGCGGTGGCGAGGGCTCGAGCGGGGATGCCGGCCGCCCTGTCTTCTTCGGTGTAGAAGCGCGAGAAATGCTGACCGATAATCTCGTCGGCCTCATAGCCCTTGAAGCGGCGCGCGCCGGGATTCCAGCTGGCGACGACGCCGTTCGCGTCGAGCATGTAGATGGCGTAGTCGGTGACCGCGTCGATGAGCAGCCGGAAGCGGCTGTCGTCGTCCATCCTCTGCTGCGGATCGTCTTCGTTCAACGGCTTTCCCCGCGCCTTTGCCCCGGCGTCTCAACGGCAGCGGGGCGGGGAGGTTCCGAGGGAGGCGGCGTCACGGCGTCAGGCGGAGCGGCGCTCCAGCGCGGCCGCGGCTTCGTTCATCAGCTGCCCGATGATGTCGGCGACGGGCTGCTCTTCCTTGACCATGCCGACCGACTGGCCGGCCATCACCGAGCCGCTTTCGACGTCGCCGTCGATCACCGCCCGGCGCAGCGCGCCGGCCCAATAATGCTCGATCTGGAGCTGGGCCTCGGCCATCTCCACCTCGCCTCTGTCGAGCAGATCGGCGACCTGGCGCTGCTTGGCGGCGAAGCTCTCCATCTCCCGGTTCCTGAGCGCGCGGACGGGGATGACCGGCAGGCGCGGGTCGATCTGCACCGAGGTGATCGCGTCGCGCGCCGAGGCGCGGATGAAGGCCTTCTTGAAATTGGGGTGGGCGATGCACTCTGTCGCGCAGACGAAGCGGGTGCCGAGCTGGACGCCGACCGCGCCCATCTCCAGATAGCCGGCGATTAGGCCGCCATGGCCGATGCCGCCGGCCACGAAGATCGGGATGTCGGCGGCGAGCGGCGGGAGGATCTCCTGGGCGAGGACCGAGGTCGAGACCGGCCCGATATGGCCGCCCGCCTCCATGCCTTCGATGACGAGCGCGTCGACGCCGGAGCGCACCAGCTTCTTCGCCAGCGCCAGCGCCGGGGCGAAGCAGATGAGCTTGGCGCCATTGCCCTTGATCCGCTCGATCGAGCCGCCCGGCGGCAGCCCGCCGGCGAGGACGACGTGGGTGACGTCGTGCTTCGCGCACACGTCGATCAGCTCGGAAAGCTGCGGGTGCATGGTGATGAGGTTGACGCCGAACGGCCTGTCGGTGCGCTTCTTCGTCTCGGCGATCTCGGTGTCGAGCAGCTCCGGCGTCATCGCGCCGCAGGCGATCACGCCGAAGGCGCCGGCGTTGGACAAAGCGGAGACGAGGTTCCGCTCCGAAATCCAGCTCATCGCGCCGCCGAGCAAAGCGACCTCGCAGCCGAGGAAATCGGTGCCGCGCTGCATCAGCCGGCGAAGCCGGTCGTGGCCGACGGCGTTCGTATCGCTCACGGCGGCGTCCGTCATTCCGCATCCTCCGCGTCGAGGCCGTAGGCGGTGTGCAGCACCCGCACGGCAAGCTCGGTATATTCCTCGGGGATCAGCACGCTCACCTTGATCTCCGAGGTGGTGATGGCGAGGATGTTGATGTTCCGGTCGGCCAGCGTCTGGAACATCATCGCCGCGATGCCGGCATTGGAGCGCATGCCGACGCCGACCGCGCTCACCTTCACCACATTGGTGTCGGTGATGACCGCCTCGAAGCCGATCTTCTCCTTCGCCTTTTCGAGCGCGGCGACGCTGTGGGCGAGCGAGGCGGTGGGGACGGTGAAGGTGAGCGTGCTCGGCTCGCCCGGCGCCGGGACGCTCTGGACGATCATGTCGACGTTCACACCGGCTTCCGCGAGCGGCGCGAAGATCGCGGCGACGGTGCCCGCCCGGTCCGGAAGGCCGGTGAGCGTGATCCGCGCCTCGTTCTTGTCGTGGGCGATGCCGGTGACGAGCTGGCGTTCCATTTCCCTGTCCTCGATTGCGTCGTCGCCGACGATCAATGTGCCCGGCCTGTCCTCGAACGAGGAGAGGACCTGGAGCGGCATATTGTAGCGCATGGCGAGCCCGACCGAGCGCGTCTGCAGCACCTTTGCGCCGACCGAGGCGAGCTCCAGCATCTCCTCATAGGTGATGGTGGCGAGCTTGCGCGCCCGCGGCACGATGCGCGGATCGGTGGTGAACACGCCTTCGACGTCGGTGTAGATGTCGCAGCGGTCCGCGTTCATCGCCGCCGCCAGCGCCACCGCGGACGTGTCCGATCCGCCGCGGCCGAGCGTCGCCAGGTCGCCGGCGGCGGTGACGCCCTGGAAGCCGGGGATGACGGCGATGCCGTTCTGCTCGAACACGCGTTCGAGCACGTCCGCCTCGATATGGTCGATCAGGGCGGCCGCGTGGCCGCTCGCCCGGATCGGCAGCTGCCAGCCCATGTAGGAGCGCGCGTTGAGGCCCATGCCCTGGAGGGTGATGGCGAGGAGCCCGCTGGTCACCTGCTCGCCGCTGGCGACGACGACGTCATATTCGCGCGGGTCGTAGAGCGAGGCGGCCTCGCGGCAGAGCTGGACGAGGCGGTCGGTCTCGCCGGCCATGGCCGAGACGACGACCGCAACCTGGTTCCCGGCCTCCGCCTCCCGCTTCACCAGATTGGCGACATGGCGAATCCGCTCGATGCCCGCCATCGAGGTGCCGCCGAATTTCATCACGATGCGCGCCATGGAGCGCCGCGCTTAGGGGCGCCGCCGCCTCAAGGCAACAGCCGCTGGCGAAACCAGTCGGCCAAAGCCTCTTCGCTCAGATCGCCTGCGGCAAGGCTCAACATGGCGGCGATCGCCTCGGCCGGTTCGAAGCGCAGCTCGACGTCGTTAAGCGCGAGGAAGAGGCGGGCAAGCACCCAGGCCGTCCGCTTGTTCCCATCGGCGAAGGGGTGGTTGCGGGCGATGCCGAAGGCGTATGCCGCTGCCAGCGCCGCCGGGTCGTCCTCTCCGTAGGCCCACCGGTTGACCGGTCGCGCCAGCGCCGATTCCAGCAAGCCGCGGTCGCGGATGCCCACACCGCCGTCATGCTCGGCCAGCTGACGTTCGTGGATGGCTAGAGCGACGCGTATGTCGAGCCACCTCGGCTCCGATCGCTCCGGGTCAACCATCGCTTATTTTGCCAGGACCCGCAGAATATCGCGATCCTCCCGCATGATCTTCTCGGCCAGCTCCATCTGAGCCTCGAAGTTCGGATCGGCCGCCGTCAGCCGCACGCCGTCCGGCGAGTCGGTCACGTAAAGCGTGTCTCCTTCGCCGACCCGTAAGCGAGAGAGCAATTCCTTCGGCAAGAGCACGCCGGAGGAATTGCCGAACTTTCTGATTTTCAGCTTCGCGTTCATACGCGTGTTATAACATAGTGATGGGGGCGGCGGAAGCCTTCAGGCCAGCCACTCCGGAATGCTGTCCGCCGCGATCAGGCGGTCGATGTCGATGCGCTGGCGGACCACCGCCCAGCGCGTCCCGTCGACCAGCACTTCGGGGGTGAGCGGGCGGCTGTTGTAGGTGCTCGACATGGCGGCGGCATAGGCGCCGGCGGTGCGGAAGACGACGAGGTCGCCGGCGCCGACTTCGTCCATCTCGCGGCCCATCGCGAAGGTGTCGCCGGTCTCGCAGACGGGGCCGACCACATTGGCGCGCATGCGGCCGCCATGGGGCGTGACGGCGTCGATGGCGTGCCAGGCGTCGTACAGAGCCGGGCGCATCAAATCGTTCATCGCCGCGTCGACGACCAGGAAGGGGTGGGCCGCGCCGGGCTTCACCCGGATCACGCGGGTCAGCAGCACGCCCGCATTGGCGACCAGCAGCCGCCCCGGCTCGAACACCAGGCGCACGCCCCAGTCCCCGGCGACCGCGTTCACCATGCGGCCGTAATCGTGCGGGCTCGGCGGCAGCGGCAGCGAGGGATCGTAGGGAACGCCGAGGCCGCCGCCGAGGTCCGCTACCTCGATCGCGTGCCCCGCGGCGCGAAGGGTGCCGATCAGCGACCCGACCTTCCTGAACGCCGCTTCGAGCGGGGCGAGGCTGGTGAGCTGGCTGCCGATGTGGACGGCGACGCCCTGCACTTTGAGGCCGGGGAGGGCGGCGGCGCGGGCATAGGCCGCCTCGGCATCGCCGAACGGGACGCCGAACTTGTTCTCCGCCGCCCCGGTCGAAATCTTGGCGTGGGTGCCGGCGAGCACGTCCGGGTTCACGCGGAAGCCGACGGCCGCCTCCCGGCCCATCGCGCTCGCAACCTCGGACAGCATCTCCGCCTCGGCCAGCGATTCGAGGTTGAACTGGAACAGCCCGCCGTCCAGCGCCAGCGCCATTTCGTCGGCCGTTTTGCCGACGCCGGAGAAGACGATCTTCTCCGCCGCGATCCCCGCCGCCCGCGCCCGGCGATACTCGCCCCCCGAGACGACGTCGGCGCCGAGACCGGCCCTGGCGAAGGTCGCCAGCACCGCCGCGTTCGGATTGGCCTTCACCGCATAGGCGACGAGGGGATCGCGCAGCGGGCTCAGCGCGTCGCGGAACACCGCGGCGTGGCGCAGCATCGTCGCGCTCGAATAGACGTAGACCGGCGTTCCCACCGCCTCGGCGAGGGCGGGAAGCGGCACGCCCTCGCAGTGGAGGACGCCGTCGATGCGCTCGAAATGGTCCATCGCCTCATTCGTGCCGGGGTGGTGGAACGTGCCCCCGCGCGGCGGTTTTAGCCGTGGGAAAGGGCGCGTCCGCCTGATAGGGAGCCGCCATGGCCATGGCAAGCGAACCGACCACCATCGACCCGAGGGAGGCCGCGCATTTCGGCGCGATGGCGGCCGACTGGTGGGATCCGAACGGCTCCTCGGCGATGCTCCACCAGCTCAATCCGGTGCGGCTCGCCTACATACGCGACCGGATCGACCAGCATTGGAGCCTCGACGAGCACGATCTGAAGCCGCTTGCGGGACGCCGCGCCGCCGACGTCGGCTGCGGCGCCGGGCTGCTCGCCGAGCCAACCGCCCGGCTCGGAGAGGATGTCACAGGCGTCAATCCAGAGAAGGAGAAGGTCGACGCAGAGGGCGCGAAGGCGGCGGGGAAGGGGTTGGTGATCGA
>JBKBVA010000142.1:0-6997 GCA_046289665.1 Allosphingosinicella sp. | reverse complement strand
CCGCCTTGCTCGCCCCTCTGGTGCTCGGCGAGCGGGCGCGCCCGGCGACGCTCTTCGCGACCCTGCTCGCCTTTGCCGGCGTGCTGATCGTGCTGAGGCCGAACGTGCTGGAGATCGGCATCGTCGCCTTCTGGCCTTTGGGCGCCGCCTTCGGGATGAGCTGGCTGATGATGCTGAACCGCAAGACGGCGGGCCTCGCGCCGGTGATGGTGATGCAGTTCATCCTCGCCGCCATCGCCGCGCCCTTGCTGCTGGCGGCGGCGGCCCTGCTCGACGCGTTCGGCGGCGCACCGTTCCAGATCGGCCTGCCGAGCCTGGAGGTGGTGGTGAAGTGCCTCGTCGTGGCGGTGACGGCGACGCTCGGCCACAGCCTGATTTTTGCCGCCGCGGAGCGGGCAGGGGCCACGTTGGTGGCGCCGATGACCTACGGCCAGCTGCTGGTGGCGGCGGGGATCGGCTGGGCCTGGTTCGGCGACGCGCCCGACGCCGCCACCTTCGGCGGCGCCGCCCTGATCATCGCGGGAGGGCTGTGGCTGTGGCGGGCGCAGCGGGCGCCCGCAATCGCCCGCACGCCGGCGTAGCGGGGCGGCAGGAGGTTACTCCTGGATCACACCGAGCTGGGCAATGATGACCGGCGTCGGCCCATCCTGCGGGGTGGTGATCAGCTGAGCGACGGCGACGATCCCCGGCTCCAGCACCTTCCTGTATCGG
Source organism: Allosphingosinicella sp. (assembly GCA_046289665.1). GTDB lineage: Bacteria > Pseudomonadota > Alphaproteobacteria > Sphingomonadales > Sphingomonadaceae > Allosphingosinicella. Next base: position 6,286 of record JBKBVA010000142.1, on the reverse strand, counting down.
TCGACCTTCATCGGACCCTGTTTCGCGGGATCCGCGGGCTCGAGCGAAAAGCCCTGGTCGTCGGAAAGCAGCTCCGCCTTCAGCGCGTCGCGCGCCGCAATCCGATCCGGGCCATCGAATACGACCTGGCACAGCCCCACGTCCGGATGGTGACCGATCGCGACCGTGCCGCCGCCGACCGCAGCCTGCGCCATCTCCACCTTCCCGTGAATCGGGCTTGCCGCTTTGGCTTCTTCCGCATCGGGCGCGGCGGAGAATCCGAATTCCTTGAGAGCGGCGGCATCGTTGAGGGAGAGCTCGTCCGCGATCGCCGAGCCGCACATGTCGAACATCGCGGTGAGCACCATATCCTCGTAGGCGGGCTCGGCGGCGCCCGCCGGGCTGCTCATGGCGACCAGCGCGGAGGCCAGCAGGATCGAATACTTCATGAAAAAACCCCCGGACGAGTGCGTCCGGGGGGAGACTAAGTCATTGCACGAAAGATGCAATCGAAAGGGCGGGGCCCTGCGGGCTCAGGCGCCGGTGTCGGCTTTCTCGGCCAGCACCGTGAGGCCGCTGGCGCTGACTTCGGCGAAGCCGCCTTCGACCGCGATCCGCTCCGGCTCGACGTTCATGCCGCCGCGATAGATGGAAATCTCGCCGTTGCGCAGCGTCGACATGAAGGGCGCATGGCCGGCGAGGACGCCGAAATCACCCTCGGCGCCGGGGACGACGACCATGTGGACGTCCTCCGAGCGGACCAGCCGCTCCGGGGTGACGAGTTCGAAATGCAGGTCGGCCATTCTTCTCAACTCCCCCCTCCCTTGGGCGGGAGGGGCTGGGGGTGGTTGCCCCCTCCCGTGCGGGAGGGGGGCTGATCTCAGTCCTCGGCCGCCAGGCGCTGGGCCTTCTCGACCGCTTCCTCGATGCCGCCGACCATGTAGAAGGCGGCTTCGGGCAGGTGGTCGTACTCGCCGGCGACGACCGCCTTGAAGCTGCGCACCGTGTCCTCGATCGCGACGAACTTGCCGGGGATGCCGGTGAAGACCTCGGCGACGTGGAAGGGCTGGCTGAGGAAGCGCTGGATCTTGCGCGCGCGGCTGACGACCAGCTTATCCTCTTCCGAAAGCTCGTCCATGCCGAGGATGGCGATGATGTCCTGCAGGCTCTTGTAGCGCTGCAGGATCTCCTGGACGGCGCGGGCGGTCTCGTAATGCTCCTGGCCGACGGTGCGCGGCTCGAGGACGCGCGAGGTCGAGTCGAGCGGGTCGACCGCCGGATAGATGCCGAGCTCCGAGATGGCGCGCGACAGAACGGTGGTGGCGTCGAGGTGGGCGAAGGAGGTGGCCGGCGCCGGATCGGTAAGATCGTCCGCGGGCACGTAGATCGCCTGCACCGAGGTGATCGATCCCTTGTTGGTGGAGGTGATCCGCTCCTGCAGCGCGCCCATGTCGGTCGCGAGGGTCGGCTGGTAGCCCACCGCCGACGGGATGCGGCCGAGCAAAGCCGACACTTCCGAACCCGCCTGGGTGAAGCGGAAGATGTTGTCGACGAAGAAGAGCACGTCCTGGCCTTCCTGGTCGCGGAAATATTCGGCGATGGTGAGGCCGGAGAGGGCGACGCGGGCGCGGGCGCCCGGCGGCTCGTTCATCTGGCCGTAGACGAGCGCGACCTTGGAGCCTTCCGAGATGGCGTTGCCATCCTCGTCCTTGGCGATGACGCCAGCGTCGAGGAATTCGTGGTAGAGGTCGTTGCCCTCGCGGGTGCGCTCGCCGACGCCGGCGAACACCGAGGTGCCGCCATGGCCCTTGGCGATGTTGTTGATCAGCTCCTGGATGAGCACGGTCTTGCCGACGCCGGCGCCGCCGAACAGGCCGATCTTGCCGCCCTTGGCATAGGGCGCGAGCAGGTCGATCACCTTGATGCCGGTGACGAGGATGGCGTTCTCGGTCGACTGGTCGGCGAAGAGCGGCGCTTCCGCGTGGATCGGCGCGCTCATCTCGGCGCCGATCGGCCCGCGCTCGTCGATCGGCTCGCCGACGACGTTCATGATGCGGCCGAGCGTCTTCGGGCCGACCGGAACGCGGATCTGCGATCCGGTGTCGGTGACCGGCTGGCCGCGGGTGAGGCCGTCGGTCGAGTCCATCGCGATGGTGCGGACCGTGTTCTCGCCGAGATGCTGGGCGACCTCGAGGACGAGGCGGTTGCCGTTATTGTCGGTCTCGAGCGCGGAGAGGATCTCCGGCAGGTCGCTGTCGAACGTCACGTCGACGACGGCGCCGATCACCTGGCTGATGCGGCCGTTATTGTGGTTCACGGATGCGGCGGTGGCCATTTTTCGTTCCTTGCCTTTGGTCTGCTTTAGAGCGCTTCGGCGCCCGAGATGATTTCGACGAGCTCGGTGGTGATCGCCGCCTGGCGCTGGCGGTTGTAGGCGATCGAGAGGCGGTTGATCATGTCGCCGGCATTGCGGGTGGCATTGTCCATCGCCGTCATCCGGCTGCCCTGTTCGGAGGCGGCGTTCTCGAGCAAGGCGCGGAAGATCTGAACGCCGACGTTGCGCGGCAGCAGTTCGGCGAGGATTTCCTCCTCGTCCGGCTCATATTCGACCGACGCCTCGACGCCCTCGCCGCGTGTCTCGGTCCGCTCCGGGATCGAGACCGGGATGATCTGCTGGCCCACCGGCTCCTGGACCAGCGCCGACTGGAACTTGGCGTAGAAGAGGTGGGCGACGTCGAACTGGCCGGCCGCGAAGCGCTTCACCAGATCCTCGGCGATCGCCTGCGCATCGGCGAAGCTCGCATATTTCATCTGGCTGGTGTCGTGCTGGTGGACGATCTGCTTCGGGTAGAGCCGGCCGATCACCGCGCGGCCCTTGCGGCCGACGAGGTAGAAGTGGACCGTCTTGCCGTCGCGGATCAGCTCTTCGGCCCGCCTGCGCGCGGCGCGGACGATGTTGGTGTTGAACGCGCCGGCGAGGCCGCGGTCGGAGGTGCAGACCACCATCAGGTGGGTCTGGTCGCTGCCGGTGCCGGCGAGCAGCTTCGGGCTCTCCGGGCCGACGGCGATCTTGGCGGCGAGGCTCGCCATCACCTTTTCCATGCGCTCGGCATAAGGGCGGCCAGCCTCGGCCGCCTGCTGGGCGCGGCGAAGCTTGGCCGCGGCGACCATCTTCATCGCCTTGGTGATCTTCTGCGTCGACTTGACCGACGCGATCCGCCCTTTGAGCGCCTTGAGGCTGGCCATGGTTCCTTCACACTTCCCTTGCTCGTCATCCCGGCGAAGGCCGGGATCCCAGGGCGGAGACGCACCGTAGTGCGAACCCGCCAGGAGGCCCCGGCCTCCGCCGGGGCGACGTGGTTCTTACCCGAACGACTTCGCGAAATCGCCGACGATGCTCTTGAGCTGCGCCGTGGTCTCGTCGTCGAGCGCCTTGGTCTGGCGAATCTTGCCGAGCACTTCCGGATGATCGTTGCGGAAGTGGCTGAGAAGGCTCGCCTCGAAGCGGGTGACGTCGCCGACCGGCACGTTGTCGAGGAAGCCGTTCACGCCCGCGAAGATCGAGACGACCTGCTCTTCCACCGGCATCGGCGAGAATTGCGGCTGCTTCAGCAGCTCGGTGAGGCGCGCGCCGCGGTTCAGCAGGCGTTGCGTCGCCGCGTCGAGGTCGGAGCCGAACTGGGCGAAGGCCGCCATCTCGCGATACTGGGCGAGCTCGAGCTTGATCGAGCCGGCGACCTTCTTCATCGCCTTGGTCTGCGCGGCCGAGCCGACGCGGCTGACCGAGAGGCCGACGTTGATGGCCGGACGGATGCCCTGGTAGAACAATTCCGTCTCGAGGAAGATCTGGCCGTCGGTGATCGAGATGACGTTGGTCGGGATGTAGGCCGACACGTCGCCCGCCTGCGTCTCGATGATCGGCAGCGCGGTGAGCGAGCCCGAGCCGTTGTCCTCGTTCATCTTCGCCGCGCGCTCGAGCAGGCGCGAGTGGAGATAGAAGACGTCGCCCGGATAGGCTTCGCGGCCCGGCGGACGGCGCAGCAGCAGCGACATCTGGCGGTAGGCGACGGCCTGCTTGGAAAGGTCGTCGTAGACGATGACGGCGTGCATGCCGTTGTCGCGGAAAAATTCGCCCATCGCGCAGCCGGCATAGGGCGCCAGGAACTGCATCGGCGCCGGCTCGGAGGCGGTGGCGGCGACGACGATCGAATATTCCATCGCGCCATTCTCTTCCAGCGCGCGGACGATCTGCGCGACGGTCGAGCGCTTCTGGCCGACGGCGACGTAGATGCAGTAGAGCTTCTCGCTCTCGCTGCCCGTCTTGTTGATCTCGCGCTGGTTGATGAAGGTGTCGATGGCGACGGCCGACTTGCCGGTCTGGCGGTCGCCGATGATCAGCTCGCGCTGGCCGCGGCCGACCGGGACGAGCGCGTCGAGCGCCTTCAGGCCCGTCTGCACCGGCTCGTGCACCGACTTGCGCGGGATGATGCCCGGCGCCTTCACCTCGACGCGGCGGCGCTCGGTGGTCTCGATCGGGCCCTTGCCGTCGATCGGGTTGCCGAGGCCGTCGACGACGCGGCCGAGCAGCGCCTTGCCGACCGGCACGTCGACGATGGTCTGGGTGCGGCGGACGGTGTCGCCCTCACGGATCTCGGAGTCGGAGCCGAAGATCACGATGCCGACATTGTCGGCCTCGAGGTTCAGCGCCATGCCCTTGATGCCGTTGGCGAACTCGACCATCTCGCCCGCCTGGACGTTGTCGAGGCCGTAGACGCGCGCGATGCCGTCGCCCACCGAGAGAACGGTGCCGACCTCCGAGACCTCGGCCTCGGTGCCGAAGCTGGCGATCTGGTCGCGGATGACCTTGGAAATTTCTGCGGCGCGGATGTCCATTTTTTCAGCCTTTCCCACTGACGGCTATGCCGTCAGCCTTTCATTGCCTGCGCGAGGGTGTTGAGTTTGGTGCGGATGGAGCCGTCGATCCGCTGCGAGCCGACCTGGACGACGAGGCCGCCCAGGATCGCGGGATCGACGTTCAGGTCGACGGAGACGTCGCGGCCGATCTGGGCCTTGAGCCGGTCCTTCAGCGCCGCGACCTGATCGTCGGTCAGCGGACGCGCCGAGGTGACTTCGGCCGTCGTCTCGCCGCGGTGCCGGGCGGCGAGCATGTTGAACGCGCGGATCACCTGGGGAAGCTGGGCGAGGCGGCGGTTCTGGGCCAGCACGCCGAGGAAATTGGTGGTGATCGGATCGAGCCGCATCGCCGAAGCGGTGGCGGCGACCGCCCGAACCGCTTCGTCGCGGGTGATCAGCGGGCTGGTGGTGAGCTCGGCGAAGTCGTCCGAATCGCTCAGCGCCGCGCGGACCGACGCCAGGCTCGCGCCGACGGCCTCGAGCTGGCGCTCGTCCCGGGCCAGTTCGAAAAGGGCGGTTGCATATCGTCCCGCCAAGCTTGCCTGAATGCCGCCGGAATTCTCCACGCGCGCCTCTACTCCAGATCGTGAATTGACCCATGATAAGAAGGGACGCGGAAGCGCCCTCGCCAAGGTCGCGGGCGCCCTAGCAGGGGCGATGCTGCGATGCAAGGCGGGGTTGGGACGGGGCCGCCGCTCAGAGCGTCCGGGTGAGGAATCGCGTGAACGGTGTGGGCGCATAGCCGCCGAACGGCCCGCAGGGGCGGAAGCCCTCGGTCTCGTAGAGCCGCAGCGCCGCGGCGAATTCGGCCCCGCTCCCGGTCTCCAGGCTCACCCGCGTCCAGCCGCGCCGCCGTGCCTCGGACACGAGATGGCGGAGCAGGGCCCGGCCCACGCCGCGGCCGAGCGCGTCGGGGGCGGTGCGCATCGACTTGATCTCGCCGTGCCCCGGCTCCAGCGCCTTCAGCGCGCCGATGCCGAGCAGCCGCCCCGCCTCCCGCAGCGACCAGAAGGCTACGTCCGGCGCCTTCAGCCCCGCCGCCGGCAGCACATGGCAGGCCTCGGGCGGCGAGTGGCTGCGCATCGCGGCGAAATGCAGCGCCAGCAGGGCCTGCACGTCCGCCGCCTCGATCTCGCCTTCGTGAAAGGTCCAGTCCATTTCTTTTGACCGCAAGCGGCGGGACGCCGCGCCTTCCGGATTGCTTCACAAAGCGGGCGACACAAGGTGAGATATTGACCATGGCCTATTGCATCGACGGCCTCTCCCCCGCGCCGTTCGCCCCGCTTTTCGCTCTGTCCGACGACGCGCTCGCCGCCCGCCGCGCCCGCCGCGTGGTCGCCGATTCGCCCACCGGCTATCCCTGCCGTGTCTCGCTGCGCGACGCCGTGCCGGG
>JBKBVA010000141.1:0-7008 GCA_046289665.1 Allosphingosinicella sp. | reverse complement strand
CCCTTGTCGGCTCCGGCCGGCCGCAGCTCGGCCACCATCTTTCCCATCTGGACGGAGAGGCCGCTGCGCGCGGCGAGCTCCTCCATGAAGGCCGTCACGCTCGCCTCGCGGTCCGGCGCGCGGCGATAATGGAGCGCGACGCCGGCCGGCTTGTCCTCGACGAGCAGGCCGGGCCCGTCCCCGGCGAAGCGGCGCACTTCCTCCCGCGCGCCGGCCAGCGCTTCGGGCGCCGCGACGGGGATTGCGGTGCCGTCCGCATAGCGCAGCTCCAGGCCGTGCGAGCCCGATATGGCGATGCCCGGCGCGCCCAGATGCCGCTCCAGATCCTCGATCGAGCGGCCGCTGACGATGCCGATCCGCCCCCCGAGCATCTCCCCCAGCCGCTCCAGCAACGGGTGGAGGTGCCCGGGCACGCGGATCGCGTCGGGCGCTTCGGCCAGCTCGACCAGGGTGCCGTCGAAATCGAGAAAGAGCGCGGCGCCGTCAAGGAGGGACAGCGGCGGCGCGGCCAGGGACGCATTCATGCCGCATCCGTTCGCAGGCCCGGCGCCAAATCTCAACCTTTGATGCGCGGATTGATGCCGCGCCCGAACCCTGTATGCCTTGCGCCTGCCTGCCGCCCGCACCGCCGGAGACACGATGCCGCCGCCGATCACCGCCGCCGCCCGATTCGGCATCGCCTATCGCGACGAGACCGACGCCGACCGGGGCTTCGCGGACGGGCTCTACATGGCGAGCCGCGCCGAGGAAGTGGCGCAGAGCGGCTGGCCCGCGGAGCTTCAGCACGCCTTCCTCGCCCAGCAGGCCGAGGCGCAGCGCACCCATTACCGGCTTCATTATCCCAAAGCCGAATGGCTGATCGTCGAGCGGGACGGGACGGCGGTCGGGCGCCTCTACCTCGAGGAGTGGAGCCGCGAGGTCCGCGTCATCGACATCAGCATCGCGGCGGCGAGCCGCGGCGGCGGCATCGGCCGCGCGATCCTCGAAGACGTCATCGCCGACGCCGCCTCCCGCGCCAAGGCGGTGTCGATCCACGTCGAGAAGTACAATCCCGCCCGCCGTCTCTACGAGCGGCTCGGCTTCGCCGTGATCGAGGACAAGGGGGTGTACGACCTGATGGAGACGCCGCCGGCGCCGAAGCCCTAATTGTACGTCGCGTGATAGACCGCGCCGTCCGCTTCCGGCGCGTGGGGGACGAGGAACATCTCCCAGCTCTTCTCGCCCTTGCGCAGGCGATAGACGCCCTGGCCGAAGATCGGTTCGGCGGGCCCGCGGAAATCGAGCACGAACGAGCCGCCGGGGCGTACCGACTGCGGCAGCGGGATCGCCGCCTTGAGCGTCAGCGGGAGCGACTCGTCGCCAAGCTCGACCTCGTAGGTGGTGCCCGCTTCGAACTCGTCCAAAGTCACGTCCTCGCTCATTCGCCCCCCTCCCCGGCGCCGCCCCAGAAATGGCCGGTGCGGATGTAGCCCCGGCGTCCGCCGACATCGAGCAGGCACCAGCCGTCGCCGCAATTGGAAAGCCGCCCGACCACGCCCGGCTCCGCGCGGTAGCGCACCCGAGCGTTGGGCGACGGGCTTTCGTGCATCGGCCGCGGTGCGTCTCCGGTGACGAGGGCGGTGCGGGTGTCGCTGAGCAGCCGCTGGAGCATCCAGCCCTGCTCCCCTTCCGGATCCTCCACCTTGCGCCAGCCGGGATAGGTCTCGACCACCCGGATCGGCAGGTCGGCGCGCAGGTAGAGCCACTTGGCCGGATAGTTGCGGCCTGGCCCGGTGCGCATCATCGCCTTGCCGGCGGAGATCGACGCCCAATAGGGCGTCTCGCGCTCCTTCTGCGCCTGGGCCGTGCCGACCGCGAGGGTCAGGGAAAGCAACGCTGCGATTGCCGCTGTCCTGGCCAAGCGGGCCTCCTCTCCTGTTCGCCCCTCCTTAGGAGCCGAACTCGCCCTTCTTCAACAGCCAACCGCCTTGACGCGGCGATTTTCGTGGCGTTCTGGCGGGGCATGGCCGGCCGCCTCTCCCTCATCGTCACGCGCAGGCTCCCCGCTTCGGTGGAAGCGCGGATGGTCGAGCGCTTCGACGCGGAGCTGAACCACGGCGCGCAGGGCTTCACGCGCGAGCGGCTGGCCGATGCGATGGCGCGGTGCGACATCCTCGCCAGCTCGGTCGCCGACCGCATCGACGCGGCGCTGATCGAAGGCGCCGGGCCCCGGCTCCGGCTGATCGCCAATTTCGGCGTCGGCGTCGACAATATCGATCTCGAAGCCGCCCGCGCGCGCGGCATCGCCGTGACCAACACGCCGGGCGTGCTCACCGAGGATACGGCGGACCTCGTCCTCGCCCTCATCCTGATGACGATGCGGCGGCTGGGGCGGGGCGAGCGGGCGCTGCGGGCCGGGCAATGGCGCGGCTGGGGTCCGACCGACCAGCTCGGCGCCAGCCTCACCGGCAAGGCGCTGGGGATCGTCGGGATGGGCCGGATCGGCCGCGCCGCGGCGCTGCGGGCGAAAGCCTGCGGGATGGCGATCCACTATCATAACCGCCGCCCGCTTGCGCCGGAGGACGAACGGGCGCTCGGCGCCCGCTTCTGGCCCGATCTCGACGCGATGATCGCGCATGTCGACGTGCTCAGCGTCAACGCCCCCTATGCACCGGAGACGCACCACCTGATCGATGCCCGCCGCATCGCGCTGATGCAGCCCCATGCCGTCCTCATCAACGCGGCGCGCGGCGCGCTGGTCGAGGAGGAGGCGCTGATCGACGCGCTGGAGACGGGACGGATCGCCGGCGCGGGCCTCGACGTCTATCCGAGGGAGCCCGAGGTCGATCCGCGCCTCGTCGCGTTGGAGACGGTCGTCCTCCTCCCGCATCTCGGATCGGCGACCGACGAGACCCGCACCGCGATGGGCGAGAAGGTCCTCGCCAATGCGATCGCGTTCGCCGAGGGGAAGGAACTGCCGGACAGGGTCGTCTAGCGTCATCCCGGCGAAGGCCGGGATCTCAGGCCGGAAAAGCCGCTGCGTCTTTCACCCCGCGAGATCCCGGCCTGCGCCGGGATGACGGGAAAGGGGCGGGGCTCCTCAGTCGCCCGTCAGGATCCGGTCGACCAGCTGCTTCACGGTCGGCACGAAGCCGTTCGAATAGAAGGGATCCGTCTTGAAGCGGAAGGCCGCGTGGCCGGCGAACATGAGGTTGTGGTCGACCGGACCGCCATGGGCGATGTCCTGCAGCGTCTTCTGGATGCAGAAGCTGCGCGGGTCGGCGAGGCGCCCGGTCGAGTTCTTCTCATTGTCGGCCCAGGAGGAGAAGGCGCACTGGCTGAGGCAGCCCATGCAGTCCGCCTGGTCCTTGCGGATCACCGCCTTCTCCTCGGGCGTGACGAACACCAAAGTCTCGTCGGGCGTCTTCAGCGCCTCGGTATAGCCCTGCGCGAACCATTCGCGCGCGTGGAGCAGGTCGCCCCGCGTGACCCAGTAATTCTTCTTGCCCGCCACGCCGACGTCGAGCTGGAAGGCGTGGTCGCCCAGCTCTTCCTTGGTGAAGGCGATCTGGCGGTGCGAGCGCGCCTCGAGGCTGCGCAGGAAGGGGTTGCGCACGGCGGACGAATAGAAGCCGGTGGGCGAGAAGCGGTGGAGGAGGACGTCGCCTTCCTCCAGCGTCATCAGCCTCTGCTTCCATTCCTCGGGGATCGGGCTCTCCTGGGTCAGCAGCGGGCGGGTGCCGAACTGGAAGACGATCTGGCCGAGTTCGGGAGTGTCGATCCAGTCGTTCCATTCCTTCAGGTTCCAGACGCCGCCGGCCATGACGATCGGCACCTCGTCCGAAATGCCGCCCTCGCGCATCGTCTCGCGCAGCTCCTTGACGCGGGGATAGGGGTCCTGCGGCTTCAGGGGGTCCTCGGCATTGGACAGGCCGTTATGGCCGCCCGCCAGCCACGGATCCTCGTAGACGACCGCGCCGAGCCATTCCGGCGCCTTCGAATAAGCGCGCTTCCACAGCGCCCGGAAGGCGCGCGCCGAGCTGATGATCGGCAGATAGTAAACGCCGTGCGAGGCGGCGATCTCCGACAATTTGTACGGCATGCCCGCGCCGCAGGTGACGCCGGTGACGAGGCCCTTGGTCCGCTCCAGCGTCCCTTCGAGCACGCGCTGGGCGCCGCCCATCTCCCACAGCACGTTGATGTTGATGGCGCCGTTCCTGCCGCTCATCTCGTAGGCGCGCTCGACCTGCGCGACGGCGCCGTCGATCGCATATTGGACCAGCTCCTCGTGCCGCTCGCGGCGCGTCAGGGCGTGGTAGACCTGCGGGATGATCTTGCCTTCGGGATCGTAGCTGTCGGCGTTGACCGCCGAGACGGTGCCGATGCCTCCGGCCGCGGCCCATGCGCCGGAGCTGGCATGGTTGGTCGCCGAGACGCCCTTGCCACCCTCGACCAGCGGCCACACTTCGCGGCCGCCGTACCGGATCGGCTTCAGACCTTTGAACATCGTACCTCCAAGACAGGGGAGCGCCTATAGCGGGCTCCGCTCCAAAATCCTCAAAAATTCACGGGCTATGCGGGGCTGAACGCCCCAGCGTCGCCAATGGCTTCACCGTAGAGCCGGGCATAAGCGGCGATCATCGCCGCCTCGTCATTCTCGGCCGCGGCCTTCTGCCGGTTCGCGCGGCCGATCGCTTTGCGCAAATCGGGCCGTTCGGCAAGGCTGTCGAGCGCGGAGGCGAAGCCGGCCTCGTCCTCGCAGGCGACGATCAGCGGGCGATTGTCCGCCGAAACCATCGCGCAGACGTCGCCGACGTCGGTCGAAACGCAGGGCAGCCCCGCCGCCATCGCCTCGATCAGCGAGATCGGCGCCTGCTCACTGTCCGAGGAGAGGGCGAAAATGTCGAAATGGCCGATCCAGCGCCACGGCTCCGCCATGAAACCGGGCATGTGCACCCGGTCGGCCACCCCGCAGCGCCGGGCTTCGGCGGCGATCCGCTCGCTCTCCGGCCCGGTGCCGACGATGACCAGGCAGGCGTCCTTCATGCCCATCGCCGCGAAGGCACGGACCAGCCGCGGCAGGTTCTTGACCGGGCGCAGCCCGGCGACGGTGCCGATGACGATCCGCTCACCCGCCGCGCCGAGGCCGGGAAACGCCCCCGGCTCCGGCGGACCGGAATAAAGGTCGACCGGAATGCCGTTGGCGATGCGGACGATGCGGCGGGGCAGCTGGCCCCAGGCGGTGCGCGCGATCTGCTCCAGCCGCGTCGACGGCACGACCAGCCGCCACGCGCCCGCCAGCGCGGCCCGGCGGTACAGGTTGCGCCGGCTCTTCAGCGCGACCGCCTCGTCCCGGTTGAAGCCGTCTTCGTGGTGGATCAGCACCGGTCCGCCGAAGGTGCGGCGGGCCATCACCGCGTCCATCGCGCCCCAATTGTAGGTGAGGACGAGGTCGAAGCGGCGCATGTAGCGCGCCAGCCGCAACAGCCGCACCGGCGTCGGCGATCCGGCGAGCGGCGGCGCATCGTCGGGAAAGGAGACCGCAACGCCCGGCGCGATCGCCGCGCGGGCCGAGAGCTGGTCCGGAACCGCGCTCAGCACGACATGGTCGGCGGCCGGGCCGAAGGCGTTCATCAGCCGCACCGCCCGCCCTTCCTTGCCGCCGAGGGCGAAGGTCGAATGGGCGTGGAGGATGCGGACCGGCCAGCTCATCGCGCTTCTCTAGCAGGCGCGCGCGCGAATGTGGCTCAGGAATCGGTCGCCGCGCCCGCCGAGCCGTTCGCCGCCCCATTCTCCCGCGCCCCCGCCCCGTCCCGGCAGCGCGGCGCCTCGATCGGCGCCGGATCCTCGTCGGCCTCGATGAGGTAGAGAAGCGGCTTGGCGACGTCGATCACGGCGCGATGCTCCTTCATCACGTCCTGGCCGACGATGCCCGAGATGGTGCGCCCCGACAGGCGGCCGAGCACCTGCTCGATCTGGGCGAGGTCGGAGAGCATGATCCGGTTCCGCCGGATCGGGATGTCGCCGATCGTCATGCTCTCGATCGGCGCCTGACGCGCCCGCATCGATCCGCCGAGGCCGACGGCGACGCCCGGCATCACCGAGCCCGGCCCCACCCCGAACCGCTCGGCATGCGGCGCGTGGAGGACGGTGGCGTTGGCGCCGGTGTCGAGGATGAACACCGCCTCCCTGCCGTTCAGCTGCAAGGTGACGAGATGGTGCCCGGTCGAAAGCTCGGTCAGCGGCACGCCGGCAAAGCCGAGCAGGCACATGGCGTGATCGACCGAGCCCGCGTCTTCGGGGCTGTATTCGGCGGTGGAGGTGGTCTGCTGCGCGATCTGGTCGCAGCCGGCGAGCGCGAGGGCGGAGGCGAAGAGGGCGAGGCGCATGACGGGGCAATGAGGGGCGCGATACTTGGTTCCCCGGATCGGGAAGGACGGGCCGGAAACCATCCCGCCCCCGAACGTTGCGTCTGCGAGACAATCGAAGGAGCCCGCCCTGCTTCGTCCCCCCGCCCCGTCCCACCGCCCCTCCCCTCCCCGCGCCGTCCTGCTGGTCCTGGCGCTGTTCCTCGCCGGATTTGCGGGGGCGGCCGGATTCTGGTGGATTTCGGGCGGCGCCACCAACGCTGGCTCGATCGAGCCCGCCCCCGCCGCGGGGGCGGTCCCGGTCGACGCGGTTCCGCTCAGCCGCCTGACGCTGGCGCCGCTCGTCGAGCGGGTGGCGCCCGCCGTCGTGACCATCGCCACGCTGCAGAATTCGCCGCTCGACCAGAACCCGCTGCTGCGCGACCCCTATTACCGCTACTTCATGGGCGTGCCCGAGAGGCGGTGCGGCCGCGAATCTCGGCCGGGTCCGGCTTCGTCATCGACGCCGGCCGCGGCCTCGTCGTCACCAACGCCCATGTCGTCGCCAATGCGCGCGCGGTGGAGGTGACGATCGGCGAGCGGCGGGTGCCGGCGCGGCTGGTCGGCGCCGACCGGGCCACCAACATCGCCCTCCTCCAAATCCCGGCCGAAGAACTGCAGG
>JBKBVA010000140.1:0-7045 GCA_046289665.1 Allosphingosinicella sp. | reverse complement strand
AGGGGGCGGCAAGGCGCCGCCCCCGGTCCGTCCGGTCTGGACCCCTAGCCCCAGAAGAGCAACAGGAGTGCGAAGATGATGACGACGAGCCCGACCGAGACCGGCAGGATCACCCGCGTCATGTGCGGGGTGGCGCCCGCCCGCGCCCGGGTCGTGTCTATGTGCTTCTCGCCGCTGTGGTTTTCCCGCTCGTCCATAGTTCCTCGGTTCCAATCGTTTCAGGCAGGCAACGCCTGCTCGGGACCGCGGGTTCCCTCGATCAGCTCTCCGGGATGGTCGCGCTGTCGAAAAACAGCGCCTGGGCGATCGCCGCCTTCACCGTCGAGCGCTGGAAGGGCTTGGTGATGAGGAAGGTCGGCTCCGGCCGCTCGCCGGTCAGCAGCCGCTCGGGAAAGGCGGTGATGAAGATCACCGGCACCTGGAATTCGGCGAGGATGTCCTTCACCGCGTCGATGCCCGAGCTGTCGTCGGCGAGCTGGATGTCGGCGAGCACAAGGCCCGGCCGCTTCGCCATCGCCTGCGACACCGCCTCGTCGCGGGTAACGGCGACGCCGGTGACGGTGTGGCCGAGGTCGCGCACGATCGTCTCGATGTCCATCGCGATGATCGGCTCGTCCTCGATGATCAGCACTTCCGCGCGGGTCTGCCGCTCGATCTCGTTCAGCGCTTCCTGGACGAGGCTCTCCACCTCGTCGGGCGAGGCGCCGATCAGATAGCCCGCATCCTCGGGCGTGAAGCCCTCCATGGCGGTGAGCAGCAGCGCCTGGCGCGACAAAGGCGTGATCCGGGCGAGGCGGCGCTGGGCGATGCCTTCCGGATTCTCGGTGGTCCCGGCGCCGGGATCCTCCTCGATGTTCGCCGACGACCAGATGGCGTGGAAGGTGCGGTAGAGGCCGAGCCGGGGGTCCACGTCGCGGGGGAAGTCGTCGGGCGCGGCCACGATCGCCTCCAGCGTGGCGCGAACGAAGGCGTCGCCGTGGCTCTGGCTTCCGGTGAGGGCGCGGGCATAGCGCCGCAGGAAGGGCAAATGAGGCGCGAGTTGCTGACCAAGCGACATGTTCGTTACGACTCCTGTTCGGATCTTGTGGCTCTATTGAGAGGCTGTCCCCTGCTTTGCAACCCCACCGCGCGCGGCCGGGAAGCCGCCTGACGGAACGCAAAAAACAGGCCCTGCCCGCACGTCGAGTGACGGTGGAACCAATGGCGGAGTTTTTTGTTTCCACCGCGACTGCGGCCTATTAGTTGACCGCGGGGTGGAGCGTGCCCACGCGACGCGGCGGCGGCCGGGTCACGGGGGCGGTTCCTGTTTCATGAGACAGCGGGCGCGGCGCCGGCCGCGAGGGGTAAGACATTTTGAACTTCGAAAACGAGACCGACCGCCGGCGCAAGTCCGAGCCCCGGCCCGCCACGCAGAGCGAAGAGACCTCCCCCTCGAAGAAGAAGCGCGGCCACACGCCCGAGGTCGGCCACGCGCTGCGCGCCGCCTACCAACAGACCGTCAATGAGGACATTCCCCCGGAAATGCTCGATCTGCTGGGGAAGCTCGGTTAAGACCGGCCGTCCCAACGGCCCAGACGGTCACGTGGAAACAGAAAACAAAGGCTGGATCGCATCACGCTACGCCCGTCTGTCGACCGGGCTCAAGATGCTGCTCATCCTCAGCCTGGCGCTCTTCCCGCTCGGGCTGATCGCCATCCTCGCCTCGTTGGAGAGCGCGCGCGAAAAGCGGGCCGACCGCGCCGAGGAGACGCTCTCGCGGCTTGAGATCAAGGCGCAGCGGCTCGACGCCGCTCTGTCCCGCAGCGTCCTCACCATCGGCACCGCCAGCGCCGCCATCTCCCTCACCCCCGCCGAGCGCCAGGTCTGCGAGCGCACCCTCCAGCGCCTCGAGGACGGGCCCGGCACCGCCCGCTACGCGCTGTTCGCCGCCGGCAGCGGCCTGCGTTGCGCGACCGAGGGGTTCGAGCCGCCCGAGCCGCCGCTGCGCGCCAGCGGCCCCGGCACCTTCGCCGAGATCACGCCGGACGGATCGGCGCTCCGCCTGTTCGTCTTCGGCGACAACGGCACGCTCGAAGGCGTCGCCGAATATGCGCGCTCCCAGCTGGAGCGGCTCGCCCTCATCCCCGGCCTGACCAGCAGCTTCGACCTCGATCTGCGCCAGAACGGCCGTGTGATGGTGCTGCACGACCAGTATGACGGGGGTCCGCTGCGCCAGACGGTGCGCGGCAGCGAACGGATCGCCGGCGGACAGCTGGAGCTGCGCATCGCGCTCAGCGCCATCCCGTTGAGCGCCACCGACTTCATCCTGATCCTGCTGCCGGTGCTGATGTGGATCTCCGCCGCCGCGGTCGGCTGGTTCATCGCGGACCGGCTGCTGCTGCGCCCGCTGGTCAGGATGCAGCGGGTCGTCTCCGCCTACCGGCCGGGCGACCGCGAACTCGCCATCCCCCGCCTCGCCACGCCCGCGCGGGAGATAGGCGAGCTCGCCGCCGCCTTCGACGAGGTGGTCCAGACGGTCACGCGCCACGAGGCCGACCTCGAAGCGGCGGTGGAGCGGCAGACCCGGCTGGTGCGCGAAGTCCACCACCGGGTGAAGAACAACCTCCAGGTCGTCGCCTCGCTCCTCAACCTCCACTCGCGCGGCTCGCCCAACGAGGAGGTCGCCGCCGCCTACGCCTCGATCCAGCGCCGCGTCGACGCGCTCGCCGTCGTCCACCGCAATCATTATGCCGAGCTGGAGGAGAATCGCGGCGTCGGCCTGAAGCCGCTCGTGTCCGAGCTCGCCGCGAACCTGCGCGCCACGGCGCCCCAGAAAGCGGCGGCGATGGTGATCCGGCTCGATCTCGAGCCTTATTACGTCACCCAGGACGTCGCCGTGTCGGTGGCGTTCCTCGTCACCGAGATCGTCGAGTTCGCGATGCTGTGCGGCGCGCCGACGGTGACCATCTCGCTCACCGCGGGAGACACTCCGCAGCAGGCGGCTCTGGTGGTCGAATCGGACAGCCTGCGTGGCGAGGTCGCCTGCGACGAGCTGCTCGCCGACCGGTTCGAGCGGATCGTCACCGGCCTTTCGCGCCAGCTGCGCTCCACCATCGACCGCGACCGCGAGGCCGGACGCTATGCGCTTGGTATCGCGGTCATCGAGCGGGGGGACTAGCGCCGGCATCGTCGCCGGCCGGCTCGGCGTCGCTGTAGGGCGGGCGTCCCTTCGCCTCGTCCCGCGCCCGCGCGAGATCGGCCGAATCCTGGCCGGCCTGGTTGGCGCTGTCGACGTTGCGCTTCTCGTCTTCGTGAATCCCGTCAATGTCGCTGTGCGGGGTGGATTTGGGCGGCTGGCTCATCGGTTTCGGCTCCTTTCCAGCCCCAACCGGCGCCGCCCGCGCCGGGTTGCGAAAAAAGTGCGCGGCGATGCGATTTTTTTGGCCCCGCGCGGGAACCCACCAGCCCCCACCACGTTATGATGTTCGGATAGTGACCTTTTGCCCCCCCGCTCTCGCTATCCACGAAATGAGCCCGGACGCGCCAACCTCCCCCCCCCCGGTGGCGCCTCCGGGCTCAAATTCGTCTGGGGCCCTGCGGCTCCCCCAAATTCTCCCGAAAATGACGGACGCGGAACCAAGTCTCGGCGGCAGGCATTTAGCCTGTCACCCAGCACGCCCGACGCGAGACGCGCTTGGTGATGCAGCCCAGGAGACGGAACATGGTTCGTAAGCTTTTAGCCCTCTTCGCAGTCAGCACGCTGGCGCTCAGCGCCTGCAACACGGTCAAGGGCGCCGGTGAGGACATCAAGTCGGTCGGCGAGGCCGGCGACGAAGCGATCTGAGGATCTTCTACCCTTCATCCCGGAAAAGGGGCCGTCTCCCGGAGGCGGCCCCTTTTTCTTTGGCCGCGTCCCGCCGGCTCAGGCGCCGGGGCCGGCTTCCGCCTCGGCTTCACGGGCGCGCTTGCGCTCGGTGAACCAGATCGCGATCAGCGACAGCTCGTAGAGCAGGATCAGCGGGATCGCGAGCATCAGCTGCGAGAGGACGTCGGGCGGGGTCGCGACCGCGGCGATGACGAAGGCGATGAGGATCGCGTAGCGCCGCCCGTTCTTGAGCTGCGTCCGCGTCACCAGCCCGGCCCGCTCCATCAGCATAAGCAGCACCGGCAGCAGGAAGGCGATGCCGAACGCCAGGATGAAGTGCATGACGAGGCTGAGATAGTCGCCGATTGCCGGCAGCGCTTCCTGCTCGATGCCGCCGAGATTTCCCTGGAAGCCGAGGAAGAAGTGGAAGGCCGTCGGCATCACCACGTAATAAGCCAGCGCCCCGCCCATCGTGAACAGGATCGGCGTCGCGACCAGGAAGGGCAGGAACGCGCGCTTCTCCTTGGCGTAGAGGCCCGGCGCGACGAACGCCCAGATCTGGTTGGCGATCACCGGGAAGGCGAGGAAGAAGGCGGCGAAGAAGGCCACCCGGATCTCGACGAAGAACGCCTCGTACAGCTTGGTGTAGATCAGCCGCCCCTCGCCGGGGCCGCCGAACGCGTCGATCAGCGGCTGGGCGAGGAAGGCGAATATATAGTCGGCGAAGTAGAAGCAGACGGCGAAGCACAGGCCCAGCGCCACGAACGACCAGATCAGCCGCTTCCTGAGCTCGATCAGATGCTCCATCAGCGGAGCCTTGCTTTCGTCGAGGTCCCTCATGGCAGCTCGCGCGGATCCTCGCCGGCGCGCGGCGGCGGCATCTCGCCCTCCGGCGGCGCGGGCGGCGGCGGCGGCCCGCTCTCGGGCGCGGGTAGCGGGGTCATCTCGGCCGCCGGGTCGACGGGAAATTCGCGCATGATCCGCTCATTCTCCTCGCGCCATTTCTTCTCCATCTCCTCCAGCTCGGATTCGCGGATCATCGCGTCGATGCCGGAGCGGAAGTGGCGGGCCATGCCGCGGGCGCGGCCGACCCATTCGCCGACGGTGCGCATCACCCGCGGCAGCTCCTTCGGCCCGATGACGAGCAGCGCCACCACCGCGAGGAGCAGGAGTTCGGAATAGCCGATGTCGAACATGTTCGCGCCCGCGCCGCGGCGACGGTCCGCCTAGGGCTCGCGCCGCTCGGGATCGAGATCGCGGCTGCGGTCGGCGGGGGTTTCCAGCGTGGTCGGGCGGTCGGCAGGCGCCTCGACGGTGGTCGGGCGGTCGTTCACCTCGACCCGCTTGGTCTCCGGCAGGCGCCGCTGGGCCTCGCCGCCGCGCGCGGCGGCCTCTTCGTCCTCGGTCATGCCCTTCTTGAAGCTCTTCAGCCCCTTGGCGATGTCGCCCATCATCTCGGAGAAGCGGCCCTTGCCGAACAGCAACAGGATCACGATGCCGACGACCAGCCAGTGCCAGATGCTGAAACCACCCATTACGTCTCTCCGATTGCGCCTGGCCTCGTACCTAGTCGCCCTCGGGTTCACTTTCCAGCACTAGCTGTTCGAAGGCCGCATCGATCGGGTCGAGCAGGCCCGCCGCCTTGAGGTCGTCGATGCCGGGCAGATCGCGGCGGCTCTCCAGCCCGAAATGGGCGAGAAAGGCGGCGGTGGTCGCGTAGGTGAGCGGCCGCCCCGGCACTTCGCGCCGCCCCGCGGGCCGCACCCAGCCCGCCTCCATCAGCACGTCGAGCGTGCCCTTCGAGATCTGCACGCCGCGTATCGCCTCGATCTCGGCGCGGCTGACCGGCTCGTGATAGGCGATGATCGCCAGCGTCTCGACCGCGGCGCGCGACAGCTTGCGCGGCTCGTCCCGCTCGCGCCGCAATATGTGGGCGAGGTCCGCCGCGGTCTGGAAGTGCCAGCGCTTCGCCCGCTCGACCAGGTTGACGCCGCGGCCGGCATAATGAGCGCGCAGATCCTCCAGCGCCGCCTTCACGTCGACGCCGGCGCCGACATAATCGCCGATCTCGTCCGCCGTCATCGGCTCGGCCGCGGCGAACAGCGTCGCCTCGACGGCGCGCACCGCGTCGGAAAGCTCCTTCATGCCGCCCGCACGTAGAGCGGCGCGAACGGCGCCTTCTGGTCGAGCTCGAGCTTGCCCTTGCGCGCCAGTTCGAGCGCGGCGACGAAGCTGGAGGCGAGCGCCGATTTCCTGAACTCGCTGTCCTGCGTCTCGGGCAGGAAGCTTTCGATCCGCGCCCATTCGACCTGGGTGCCGAGCAGCCGCTCGACCCGCAGCAAAGCCTCCTCCAGCGTCATCACCGGCCGGCGCGAGACGATGTGGATAGCGGGCTCGGTGCGGGCGCGGACCGCGCCGTAGGCGGCGATGAGGTCGTAGAGCTCGGCCTGCCACAAGGCCTTTCGGATCACCCGCAGCCCTTCGGGCGCCGGGCGGACGAACACGTCCCGGCCCAGCCGGTCCCGCGCCATCAGCCGCGCCCCGGCCTCGCGCATCGCCGACAGGCGCTGGAGCCGCAGCTGGAGCCGCATCGCCAGTTCCTCGGGGCTCGGATCGGCCTCCGGGTCCTTGGGCAGCAGCAGGCAGGATTTGAGGTAGGCGAGCCAGGCCGCCATCACCAGGTAATCGGCGGCGATCTCCAGCTTCAGCTTCTTCGCGTCCTGGATGAAGGCGAGATATTGCTCGACCAGCGCCAGGATCGAGATCTTGGCCAGGTCCACCTTCTGGTTGCGCGCCAGCGTCAGCAGCAGGTCGAGCGGCCCTTCCCAGCCGTCGAGGTCGAGCGTCAGCCGGTCCGCCTCGCGCACCGGCGTCTCTTCGAACAGGGAATCGCCTTGCTCCATCGCGCCGAGACTAGGAGCAAGCGGGGCGGATGCGAAGCCGGCTTTTTGTCGCTTGGCAGGCGCCTGCGTGTTGTTTGTCTAATACAGCGGCATGTTCGTCGCACGGCGCGCGCCTCGTCGCGCGCGGCATGGCTAACGCCGCGCCGTGGGAGACGGAGCGCCCCCCTCGCTCCGCCTCCCGCGCCCCGACACGAAAGGACCCGCCATGTTCAGAACCGCTTTCCTCGCTCTGGCCCCGGCCGCCGCTCTGGCCGCCGCCGCCGCCGCCGCGCCCGCCGCCGCCGCCGGGACGCCCGCC
>JBKBVA010000013.1:0-20244 GCA_046289665.1 Allosphingosinicella sp. | reverse complement strand
TCTGGCGCAGCATCTTGCGGCGCTGCCCGAAAGCCGCGGCGGTGAGGCGCTCCAGCGTCGCCGCGCGCACCCCCTCGGGGGCCTCGCCGGGGACGATGTGCACCACGGCCGACATCACCTTGGGCGGCGGCACGAAGGCGGAGCGGTGGACCTTCATCGCGATCCGCGCGGCGCTGCGCCACTGCGCCAGCACTGCGAGCCGGCCATAGGCCGAGCCGCCCGGCGGCGCGACGATCCGCTCCGCCACTTCCTGCTGGAACATCAGGGTGAGGGACGCCCACCAGGGCGGCCACGCCTCGCCGCCGAGCCAGCGCACGAGCAAGGCCGTGCCGACATTGTAAGGAAGGTTCGCGACGACATGGGCGCCGCGCCCCGCGACCTCCGCCTCGTCGATCGCCAGCGCGTCTTCCTCGAGGATCCGCAGCCGGCCTCCCGACGCCGCGTTCAGCTCGGCGAGCGCCGGCATCGCGCGCCGGTCCCGCTCCACCGCCACCACCTCCGCGCCGGCCCGGAGCAGGGCGCGGGTGAGGCCGCCGGGGCCGGGGCCGACCTCGTAGACGCGCGCGCCCTCAAGATCGCCGGGCACGCGGGCGATCCGGTCGAGCAGCTGCTCGTCGAGCAGGAAGTTCTGGCCCAGCGCCTTGGACGCGCTGAGGCCGTGGCGGGCGATAACCTCGCGAAGCGGGGGCAGGTCTTTCACGCAGCCGCGAGGCGCGAGGCGCACTCCGCCGCCATCTTCATCGCCGCGATCATCGCGCCGGGATGCGCCTCGTTCCGGCCGGCGATGGCGAAGGCGGTGCCGTGGTCCGGCGCGGTGCGGACGATCGGCAGGCCCAGCGTGATGTTGACGCCCTCGTCGAAATGGAGGGTCTTGAGCGGCACCAGCGCCTGATCGTGATAGAGGCAGAGGGCGGCGTCATAGGTTTCGCGCATGCGGGCGTGGAACATGGTGTCGGCGGCGAGCGGGCCGATCAGCTCCGCATTCTCCTCGGCGAGGCGCTCCATGGCGGGGAGGATGACGTCGATCTCTTCCCGCCCCAGCGCGCCATTCTCGCCGGCATGCGGGTTGAGCCCGGCGATGGCGAGGCGCGGGCGTTCGATGCCGAACAGGCGCCTCAGGCCGCGGATCGTGGTTCGTGCGCGCGCCGCCACCAGCTCGGCGGTGATCAGCTCCGGCACGTCGCGCAGCGGCACGTGGGTGGTGACGGGGACGGTGCGCAGCGTCGGGCCGGCGAGCATCATCGCGACGAGATCGCCGGCAATCCCGCAGCGCTCGGCGACGAACTCGGTCTGGCCGGGAAAGGCGAAGCCGACGGCGTAGAGCTGCGACTTGGAGACCGGGCCGGTGACGAGGCCGCAGGCGGCGCCGGAGCGGGCGAGGCCGACGGCGAGCTCGAGCGCGTCGAAGGCGGCGCGCGCCCCCTCCAGCGTCGGCCGTCCCGGCTCGGGAAGGTCGATCGAATCGACGCGGATGACCGGGATCGCGGTCCCGAAGCAGGCGGCGGCCTCGCCGGGATCGGAGATCGTCTCGACCGGGCCGGCCCACACGGCGGCGAGCGCTTCGGGCGCGCCGACCGCGAAGAAAGGCGGAACGCCGTCCGCGTCCCGCCTTTCCCAGGCTTTTGCCGTGACTTCCGGCCCGATACCCGCGGGGTCTCCGAGCGCGACCGCGAGGGCCTTGGTCAAGCCCCGCGTCCTAGCGATAGTCGACGACGGCGTCGCGGCGAAGATCGCGCAGGTAGCGGCGGGCGCGCATGTTGACCCGCGCCTCGGCGAGCTGGTTGTAGACCTGCTCGAAGGAGACCTCGCCGGCCGGGTCCGGATCGTCGCGGCCGCACAGGACGAGGACGCTGACGCGCTCGTTCACCTCGCCGAAGGGCTGGGTGGATTCGCCGATGCCGAGCTGGAGCAATGTCTGCTGCAGCGCCGGGGGAAGATCGCGCACCCGCACCTGATCGTTGGCGATGACTTCGGCACCGATCTGCTGCGCCGCCGTTTCCGCTCCGCCGCAGCCGCCCATCGTCTGGGTCGAGCGCAGCAGGTCCTGGATGCGCCCCTGCACCTGGCTCTCGCTCATCCCCGGCGCGAAGCTGACCGTCATCTGCTTGAGGCTGAGGATCGCGTCGCGCGGATCGGCGGTGAGGACCTGCCGGCTGTCCTGCACGGCGAGGATCGAATAACCGCCGGGAATGGCGATCGGGTTGCTGACCGATCCGACCGGCATCTGCTGCACCGCCGCCGCCAGCGCCTCGGGGAGCTGCTCGGCGCGGACCCAGCCGAGATCGCCGCCCACCGCCGCGGTCGAGGCTTCGGAGAACTGGCGGGCATAGGTGACGAAGGGCGCGCCCTGCTTCAGCTGCTCGACGATGCGCTCAGCATTGGCCCGCGCCTCGGCGGCCGTCTCGGGCGTCGCGGAGATGAAGATCTCGGCGACGCGGAACTGCTGCGTCCCGCGCGAGGCATTGAGCCGCTCGATCACCGAATTCACTTCGTCGTTCGAGACGTTGACGAAGGCTTCGATCTTGCCGGCCTGGAGGCGGCCCCAGGCGATCTCGCCGTGGATCAGGCGGCGCACCGAGGCTTCCGACGAGCCGATCGAGCGCAGATAGGCGCCGAAGCCCTGCGGCGTCTGGCTGAAATTCTGCGCATAGCGCGCATAATATTGGTCGATCTCGCCGTTGGTGATCTTGATGTCCTCGGCCTCGGCGGCCTGGATCTTCAGCGTCTCGTCGACGAGATTGCGGAGCACCTGCTGGCGCAGCCGCTCCATTTCCTCGGGCGGAATGCGGCCGCCGGCGGAGGAGACCATCAGCGCCAGGCGGTGATCGACCTGGGTGCCGGTGATGACGACGCCGTTGACGATCGCCGTCGCCTTGCGGACGTTGGCGTCGTCATTGCCAAAGAATTGCGGGTTCTGCGGAACGTTGAGGCCGGGGACGCCCTGGGCCGCGGGCGCGCCGGTCTGCGCGACGGCCGCAGCCGCGGCCAGCGAACCGGTCACGAGCAGAGCCGCGCTCTTGAAAGTGCCGAGCTTCATCATTCCTCCAATAAAAGCAGGCGAGTAGGATTGCCTGAACCTTGCTGAACGCCAGCTTAGCGTGCCTGCCCCCGGCCGGCACCCGCTTTCGCCCCGCAAGGCGCGCCACCCCTTTACCGCCCCAGATTCTTCAGCGCCACCCGAAACAGGAAGGTGTTGCCCCGCCGGAAGTCCCCGGCCGTGTCGTAATCGCGCCGCCAGGTCACGCCGATCTCGAGGCAATCGTCGGAATAAGCGAGGCCGATCCGGTGGCGCACCGGCTCGTAGCCGTCGGCGCTGGAGAAGGGATCCTCCTCCCGGTCGGTCAGGTCGATCACGGTCGATCCGAAGATCGACCAGTAATCGGCGAAGCGGACGCGCCCGCCGAGCCGGATCTCCTCGCGGTCGCGCAGATCCTCGTAGGCGGGATCGATGTCGCGGTTGAGGCGCAGATAGCCGATCGTCGCATAGGTCTGGTGCCCGCCCACCACCGCGTCGAGCTCGTTGCGGCGCACTTCCAGACTGTCCTTGTCGACGCGGAAGCGGTGGGTGAGGCTAAGCAGGTGGCCGAACTTGACGGTGGTGCGCCCGACGATGTCGGAGAAGCGGTCCGAAAGGCCGGTGCCCGGCGGCAGGATGGTCGGCTTCCGGTCGAGCCGGTAGCTCTGGCCGACCGTGCTGCGGATGGCGATGCCGGGCAGGTCCGCGGCCCAGTCGACCCCGTAGGTCACGCGTGCGCCGTCTTCCCAGCGGTCGTAGCCGGGGAAGCGGTTGAGGGCGAAGAGGTTGGAATCCTCGAGGTCGACGGCGCGGGCGTCCTCGTTCGGTATGTCGAGATTCTCGGTCGGCGGCGAGGCGACGACCTGGAGACGCGGGGTCAGCCTCTGGCTGCCATTGAGGAACGGCCCGACCAGCGGCCAGCGCAGCTCCGCGGCGACCGCGGCGATGGCGCGGCCGCTCCAGCCCTCCGAGCCGCGATAAGCGATGGTGTCGGTGAGGAGGACGTCGTTGCTGTGATAGACGTCGCCGCGGGCATAAGCGGTGAGCAGCAGCTCCTGGCCCCAGCGGGTTATGTCGCGCCGGTCCCACCGCGCCGAGGCGAAGGCGCGGCGCGTGTCCTGCCCTTCGGTGCGCAGGATGGCGAGGCTGTTCGCCTGGAGCTCGACCTTTCCGTCCCAAAGCGGATCGTCGAGCCGCCAGCGCGCGTCGATCGCCGGCAGAACGACCGGCTGCTGCCCGGCCTCGT
Source organism: Allosphingosinicella sp. (assembly GCA_046289665.1). GTDB lineage: Bacteria > Pseudomonadota > Alphaproteobacteria > Sphingomonadales > Sphingomonadaceae > Allosphingosinicella. Next base: position 15,982 of record JBKBVA010000013.1, on the reverse strand, counting down.
CGGTGAGGCGGAGGCCCTGGAACGCCCAGGCCGCGATCGAGACGTAGCTGTCCTCCTTGATCCGCTCGGCATTGACCATCGACCGCAGCCGGCTGTCGCGCGAGATGTCGTAGCGCCTGAGGAAGGTGCGGTCGGTGACGTAGCGCCCCGACGCGGTGAGGGTCCAGTAAGGCGAGAGCTGGAACTGGCCATTGCCTTCGACATAGGCGCGCAGGCCCTTGTCGGAGTCGACGGAGCCCGTCCCGAACTGGTCCAGGCGGATGCGCGAGCCGTAGGTGGCATAGGCGCCCACCTGGAAGGCGCCCTTGTCGGTGAGCTGGCGGTAGCGGCCCTCGAGCATCGGCAGCACGTCCGAATAGATGTGCGGCGTCACGGTGAGATCGCGGTTCGGCGCGAGCTTCATGTAATAGGGAACGGACAGTTCTAGCCCGTTGCTCTGGCTGAGGCGGATCTCGGGGACGAGGAGCCCCGTGCCGCCGCCCTCGGACCCGTCGGGGTGCGAGAGGAAGGGGAGGGCGACGATCCGCGCGCCGAGCAGGTTCAGCGCGGCGCCTTCGTAGCGGATGCGGTTCTTCACCGGATCGTGGACCACCCGCACCGCGGTGATCTGCCAGGTCGGGTCCTTCGGGCAGCCGTCCTCGTCGAGCACCGCGCAGGGCGTGTAGGCCGCGCGGTTGAGGATCGTGTAGCCGTCGCGGCGCTCGGCGCTGATCGCGGCGAGGCGGCCGCCATCCTCGAGCACCAGCAGCAGGTTCTCGACGACGCCGTCGCGCAGGGAGTCGGTGAGGACGACGCTGTCGCCGTAGGCGACGTCGCCGCCGGGGGTCTCGACCCGCACGTCGCCTTCGGCGCGCACCTCGTCGGTCGCGCGGTTCCAGATCACCCGCTCGGCGCGCAGCGTATTGCCCTCGCTCACCATCCGCACGTCGCCGCTGGCGGTGACGATCTCGGTCTCGGTTTCGTAGGTCAGCGTCTCGGCGCTGAAGGACACCTTGCCGTCGACGGGCACCGGATCGAGCCCGGCGATCGCATCGGGCGGGGACTCGGCGTCCGGCAGCGCCTGCGCGCCCGCGACGGCGGGGGCGCAGAGCAGCAACGGAAGGGCCGTCAGGCAGATGAGATTGAGCTTCTTCACTTTCCCCGCCGCCAGGAGACACGCGCGACCGTCGCCGCCTATCGCACCGCGCGCCCGTCGCCGCAATGGCGCAGGCCGTCCCTTGCGACGCGTGCGGCCCTTGGCAAGGCGCGGTGCAATTGCCTAGAGGCATGGCCATGCGCCCCCGCCGCCCGCGCGGCAGAGCAGGAGAATCCCCCTTCATGAAAGTCACCTTCGCCGCCGAACGCCCTTCCGGCGCCTATGCGCTCGCCATTGCCGTGCGCGGGGACGACACGCTCGCCGACCGCCTCGGCGGCCTCGAAAACGCCGCCCGCACCCTCGCCGCCCGCGCGGCGGAGGGCCAGCGCTTCGAGCGCGAGCTCGGCACGATCGCCGAGCTGTTCGTCGAGGAGGGCGGCTCGGCGCGGCGGCTGCTCCTCATCGGCCTCGGCGGCAACCCCGACGAGGAGGCGCTGTACGAGCGCGCCGGCGGGGCGCTGACCGCCCGGCTGCTGACTTCGGGCGAGACCCGGCTCGTCGTCGACCTCACCGGCCTCGACGTCGGCGGCGAGGAGGCGGCCCGGCTCGGCTTCGGCGCGGCGGCGCGGGCGTGGCGCTACGACGTCTACCGCACCAAGCTCGGCCGCAAGCAGAAGCCGACGCTGGAGGAGATCGTGATCGTCGGCGCAGGGGAGGGGGCCGAGACCGCCTGGGCGCGCAAGTCCGCTTTGCTCGACGGCATCGCCTTCACGCGGGAACTGGTCACCGAGCCCGCGAACATCATCTATCCCGGGACCTTCGTCGAACGCTGCCGCCGCCGCCTCGAAAGCCTCGGCGTCGAGATCGAGGTGCTGGACGAGGCGAAGATGCGCGAACTCGGCATGGGCGCGCTGCTCGGCGTCTCGCTTGGGTCGGAAAAGCCGCCGCGGCTGATCGCCATGCGCTGGAACGGCGCGGCCGATCCCGGGAAGAAGCCGGTCGTGTTCGTCGGCAAGGGCGTCACCTTCGACACCGGCGGCATCTCGATCAAGCCGGCCGCCGGCATGGAAGCGATGAAGTGGGACATGGGCGGCGCCGGCGCGGTGGCGGGCGCGATGCTGGCGCTGGCCGGACGCAAGGCGAAGGCGAACGTCGTCGGCATCTGCGGCCTCGTCGAGAACATGCCGGACGGCCGCGCGCAGCGGCCGGGCGACGTCGTCACCTCGCTGTCGGGCCAGACCATCGAAGTGATCAACACCGACGCCGAAGGCCGCCTCGTCCTGTGCGACGCAATCACCTGGGCGCAGCGCCAGTACAAGCCGGAGGTGGTGGTGGACTTCGCGACGCTGACCGGCGCGATCATCATCTCGCTCGGCCACGAATATGCCGGCCTGTTCGCCAATGACGAAGGCCTCGCCAACGACCTGTCTCAGGCGGGCAATGCGGTCGGAGACAAGGTCTGGCGGATGCCGCTCGGCGATGCCTACGACAAGCTGATCGAATCGCCGATCGCCGACATGAAGAATGTCGGCCCGCGCGAGGGCGGCTCGATCACCGCCGCCGCCTTCATCCGCCGCTTCGTCGACCAGGGCGTGAAGTGGGCCCATGTCGATGTCGCCGGGACGGTCTGGTCGGACAAGGCCGGCCACCTCCACGGCAAGGGCGCGACCGGCTTCGGCGTGGCGCTGATCGACCGCTTCGTCGCCGATCATCACGAAGGGTGATCGTCGACTTCTACCATCTGACCGCCTCCCCGCTCGAGCGGGTGCTGCCGAGCATCTGCGAGAAGGTGCTGCCGAGCATCTGCGAGAAGGTGCTCGCCGGCGGGGAGCGGCTGCTGGTGGTCGCCGGGGAGCCGCTGCTCGGCCGGATCGACGAGCAATTGTGGAGCTACCAGAAGGACGCCTTCCTCCCGCACGGGCGCGAGCGGCCGGAGAGCCAGCCGGTGCTGCTCTCCGACGCGCCGGTGGCGGCGAACGGCGCGATCAACATCGCGCTCGCCGACGGGCAGTGGCGCGAGGAGGCGCTGCGCTTTTCGCGCGCTTTCTATTTCTTCGATTCCGCCGCACTGGACGCGGCGCGGGCCGCTTGGCGGGCGCTCAAGGGCCGGGACGGCGTCGAGAGCCGCTACTGGAAGCAGAACGAGGCCGGCCGCTGGGTGCAGGGACCGTGAGCCTTGCGCCGGGCGCCAAGCGCCCCTAGAGAGCCGCGCAATTTCCCCGACACCAACACGGAGCTTGAGCCGGCCATGGCGACCGAACGCACCTTCTCGATCATCAAACCCGACGCGACCCGCCGCAACCTGACCGGCGCGATCACCGCCAAGCTCGAGGAAGCGGGCCTGCGCGTCGTCGCCTCCAAGCGCATCCGGATGAGCCGCGAGCAGGCCGAGGGCTTTTACGGCGTCCACCGCGAGCGTCCCTTCTTCAACGACCTCGTCGAGTTCATGATCTCGGGCCCGGTCGTCGTGCAGGTGCTCGAAGGCGACAATGCCGTCGCCCGCAACCGCGAAGTGATGGGCGCGACCAACCCGGACAATGCCGAGCCCGGCACGATCCGCAAGGAATTCGCCGAATCGATCGAGGCGAACAGCGTCCACGGCTCCGACAGCCTCGAGAATGCAAAGACCGAGATCGCCTTCTTCTTCAGCGACGACGAAATCGTCGGCTGACGTCGTCCCGGCGAAGGCCGGGACCTCGCTTCGGAAAGGCGCCGCCGCCTTTCACCCGACGAGACCCCGGCTTGCGCCGGGGTGACGGTGGGCCTTCAGGCCTGCGGGGGCTCCGGCCGCCGCAGGGTCCGGCAGAACAGGTCCAGCGTCTCGGGATAGAGGCGGTGCTCTTCCTTCAGCACCCGCTCGGCCAGGGTCTCGGCCGTGTCGCGGGGGCGGATGCGGACCTGCGCCTGCGCGAGGACGGGGCCGGAATCGAGATCCTCGGTGACGAGGTGGACGGAGCAGCCGGCGAACTGCTCGCCGGCCGCCAGCGCCCGGGCGTGGGTGTCGAGGCCCTTGTAGAGCGGCAGCAAGGACGGGTGGATGTTGAGGATGCGCCCTTCCCAGCCGCGGATGAACTCGGCCGACAGCAGGCGCATATAGCCGGCGAGCGCCACGACCTCGACGCCGTGGCGGCGCAGCTCGGCGTCCAGCAGCCGGTCGAAGGCGGCGCGGTCCAAGCCCTTGTGGCTCTCGGCCCAGGTCGGGATGCCGAGCCGGCGCGCGCCGACCAGCCCGCGCGCCTCCGGCACGTTCGAGGCGACGAGGACGAGATCGTAGGCGCGCGGCTCGCGGCGCTTGTATTCGGAGAGGGCAACCATGTTCGACCCGCGCCCCGAAAGGAGCACGCCGACCCGGACCCGGTCAGCCATGGTGAGTCGCGGACCAGTCGGCGCGGGCGGACCATGTGCCGGCCGAGCCGGAGACGGTGCAGCCGCGGCGGCCGTCCTCGACGCGGCCGATGCGCAGCACGCTTTCTCCCGCCTGCTCAAGCTGTTGCGTGACGTCGTTCACATCCGCTTCGCGCACCACCACCGCCATTCCGATGCCGCAGTTGAAGGTACGGGCCATCTCCTCCGGCTCGATATTGCCCTGCGCCTGGAGGAAGGCCATCAGCCGCGGCTGCGGCCATGCGTCGGCATCCACGACGGCATGGAGGCCCTGCGGCAGGATGCGGGGGATGTTCTCGAGCAATCCGCCGCCGGTGATGTGGGCGAGGCCCTGCACCGTCCCGCCGCGGACCAGAGGCAGCAGGGATTTCACGTAGATACGGGTCGGCGCCAGCAAGGCGTCGGAAAGAATGACGTCCTGGTCGAACAGGGCGGGGCGGTCGAGCTTCCAGCCCTTGTCGGCGGCGAGGCGGCGGACGAGGGAGTAGCCGTTGGAATGGACGCCCGAGGAGGCGAGGCCGAGCAGGACGTCGCCGGCCCGGACGCGCGAGCCGGTCAGCGCCTCGTCGCGCTCCACCGCGCCGACGCAGAAGCCGGCGAGATCGTAGTCGCCCGGCGCATACATGCCCGGCATCTCGGCCGTCTCGCCGCCGATCAGGGCGCAGCCGGCGATGCGGCAGCCTTCGGCGATGCCGGCGACGACCCGCTCGGCGACGGCGGTGTCGAGCTTGCCGGTCGCGAAATAGTCGAGGAAGAAGAGCGGCTCGGCGCCCTGGACGATGAGGTCGTTGACGCACATCGCGACGAGATCGATGCCGACCCCGTCGTGGCGGCCGGTCTCGATGGCGAGCTTGAGCTTGGTGCCGACGCCGTCATTGGCCGCGACCAGCAGCGGATCCCGATAGCCGGCGGCCTTCAGGTCGAAGAAGCCGCCGAAGCCGCCGAGCGCGGCGTCGGCGCCGGGACGCGCGGTCGATTTGGCCAGCGGCGCGATCGCGCGCACCAGCGCGTTTCCGGCTTCGATCGAGACGCCGGCCTCGGCGTAGGTGTAGCTGTCGGGGTCGCTCATGCGCGGCGGGTAGCGACATCGCGCTTGGATTTCCACGTTCAACTCGCCAAAAGGCGCTCGTGAAGCTTTTCGGCCGTCTCCCTGTTCTCCTCGCCCTCCTCGCGTCGCTCGTCGTCGGCGGGGCGGTCTATGCCCAATTGGAGGGCGCCGAGCGCGGCGTGCCGCCGATCGACAGCGCCAGCACCTTCGAGGTGACCGGCCTCGAGGTCGACGTCACCGCCAAGGATTCGGACGCGGCGCGCGAGGAAGGCTGGCGCCAGGCGCAGCAGCTCGGATGGGCGGCGCTCTGGGCCAAGACCAACGGGCGCCCGGCGAGCGAAGCGCCCAGAATGTCCGATTCGGCGCTGAACGGCATGGTCTCGGGCATCATCATCGAGGAAGAGCAGATCGGGCCGACCCGCTACATCGCCCGCCTCGGCGTCCTCTTCGACCGCGCCCGGACGGGCGAATTGCTCGGCGTCAGCGGCCCCGTCCAGCGTTCCGCGCCTTTGCTCGTCATCCCGGTGATGCAGACCGGCGGATCGTTCCAGAGCTTCGAGTCGCGCACCGAATGGCAGAAGGCCTGGGCGCGCTTCCGCACCGGCAGCAGCCCGGTCGACTATGTCCGGCCGACCGGCAACGGCATCGATCCGCTGCTGCTCAACGTCCACCAGACCCGGCGCCCGGGCCGCGGCTGGTGGCGGATCCTGCTCGATCAATATGGCGCCGCCGACGTCATCGTCCCGGAGGTGCACCTGCGCCGCCTCTGGCCCGGCGGCCCCGCCATCGCCACCTTCACCGCCCGCCACGGGCCCGACAACGACTTTCTCGGCCGATTCACCCTGCGGGTCGAGCATAGCGGCGCGATTCCGAAGCTGATGGACGAAGGCGTCCGCCGGCTCGACGAGCTCTACACCCGTGCGCTGGCGGCCGGCATGCTGCGCCCCGATCCCTCGCTGATCGTGCCGGAGCCGCCGCCCGTCGAGGAGGTGCCCGAGATCGAGATCGTCGAGGAAGCGCCGCCGCAGCCTTCGACGGCGATCACCGGGCCGGCGCCGGTCGGGGCCGCGACCGCGTTCAGCATCCAGGTGGAGACGCCCGACGCGCAGGCCGTCCAGCGCGCCGAAATCTCGGTCAGCCGGATCAGCGGCGTCACCTCGGCGCTCACCACCAGCACCGCGCTCGGCGGCGTCTCGGTGATGCGGGTGACCTATATGGGCGACCCCGAAAGCATGCGCGCGGCGCTGCAGGCGCAGGGCTGGACCGTCCAGGGATCGGGCACCAACCTGCGCATTACGCGGGGCGGAGGCGATTGAGGTGGGGCAGATCGCGCTGCCGCTCGACTGGCCGGTGGCCGATGCCGACGAGGACTTCCTCCTCTCCGAATCGAATCGCGAGGCCTTCGAGCATCTGAAGCGCTGGTCGACCTGGCCCGTCATGGCGAGCCTGCTCACCGGCCCGCGCAAGTCGGGACGCAGCCTGCTCGGCCGCATCTTCGTGCGCAAGACCGGCGGGCGGCTGTTCGACGATGCCGAGGCGCATGAGGAAGAGGCGCTGTTCCACGCCTGGAACCAGGCGCAGGAGAGCCGCAAGCCGCTGCTGATCGTCGCCTCCGCGCCGCCGCCGGCCTGGCAGATCCGGCTGCCGGACCTGCGCTCCCGCCTCGCCGCGACGCCGCAGGTGGCGATCGGCGAGCCGGACGACCGGATGCTCGGCGATCTCATCGTCAAGCTGCTCGGCGACCGCGGGGTCGCGGTGCCGCCCGATGTCCCGGCCTTTCTCGTCCCGCGGATCGAACGCAGCTATGTGGCCGTTCAGCGGGTGGTGGAGGCGCTCGACCGCGCCGCTTTGTCACATCATCGTCGCATGACCGTGGCAATGGCGAAACGGGCGCTTACGGAAAACGGCATGATGAAGCGGGCGCGAAGCCACTGATGGACAGCCACGTCGCCTCCCCGGCGCCGGACGGAGCGGAGACGGCGCAGAAGGCGCCGGCGCTGCCGCCCCGCGAGCGCTATTTCAACCGGGAGCTGTCTTGGCTCGCCTTCAACCGCCGCGTGCTGGAGGAAGCGTGCAACGCCTCGCATCCGCTGCTCGAGCGGCTGCGCTTCCTCTCCATCTCCGGCAACAATCTCGACGAATTCTTCATGGTCCGCGTCGCCGGGCTGAAGGGGCAGCAACTGCTCGGCGTCGAGGAGCGCTCCGCCGACGGACTGACGCCGGCCCAGCAGCTCGCCGCCATCGCCGCCGAGGCCGACCGACTGACCGAGAGCCAGCAGCAGGTCTGGACCGAGCTGCGCGACGCGCTCGCCGAGGCAGGCCTGTCGGTGATCTCGTCCGAGGAGGTGGGCGAGGCCGAGGGCGCCTGGCTCGACCGCCACTTTCGCGAGCAGATTTTCCCGGTGCTCACGCCCCAGGCGCTCGATCCCGCGCACCCGTTCCCGTTCATCCCGAACACCGGCTTCTCGCTGATCTTCGACCTGAAGCAGAAGGGGCGCCGGCGGCCGATCCGCGAGCTGCTGATGGTGCCCGCCACCCTGCCGCGCTTCATCCGCCTGCCGGGCGAGGCGTCGCGCTTCATCGCCATCGAGACCCTCATTCGCCGCAACATCCACGCCATCTTTCCCGAGCATAAGGTGCTGGGCGGCGGCGCCTTCCGGATCATCCGCGACAGCGACATCGAGATCGAGGAGGAAGCCGAGGACCTGGTCCGCGTCTACCGCACCGCGATCAAGCGCCGGCGGCGCGGCCGCGTCATCCGGCTGAAGCTCGAGGCGGGGATGCCCGACGAGCTCGTCGCGCTGGTCAAGCAGGGGCTGGCGGCGGGCGAGGCCCTCGTCTCCGAATCGACCGGTTTCCTCGGCATCGCCGACCTCGCCATGCTGTTCGAGGAGGACCGCCCCGACCTCAAGTTCCAGCCCTTCGACGAGCGCTTCCCCGAGCGGATCCGGGAGCATCGCGGCGATTGCTTCGCGGCGATCCGCTCGAAGGACATCGTCATCCACCACCCCTATGAGAGCTTCGAGGTGGTGGTGGAGTTCCTGAAGCAGGCGGCCGCCGACCCCGACGTGGTGGCGATCAAGCAGACCCTCTACCGCGCCGGACGCCAGTCGGCGATCATCCGCGCCCTCATCGACGCCGCGGAAGCGGGAAAGTCGGTGACCGCCGTGGTCGAGCTCAAGGCGCGGTTCGACGAGGAGCAGAACCTCTATTGGGCGACCGCGCTGGAGCGGGCGGGCGTGCAGGTGGTCTACGGCTTCGTCGAGTGGAAGACCCACGCCAAGGTCTCCATGGTCGTGAGGCGCGAGGACAGGGGCTACCGCACCTACTGCCACCTCGGCACCGGCAACTATCACCCGGTGACGGCGCGCATCTATACGGACCTCAGCTTCTTCACCGCGGATCCCCGGGTCGGCCGCGACGTGGCGCAATTGTTCAACTACATCACCGGCTATGTCGAGCCGCGCGGGCTCGAGCTGCTCGTCCTCTCGCCCCACCAGTTGCGCGCGGAGCTGATCCGGCTGATCGAGGACGAGATGGCGAACGCCGCCGCCGGAAAGCCGGCCGAGATCTGGGCGAAGCTCAACTCGCTGGTCGATCCGATCGTGATCGACAAGCTCTACGAGGCGAGCGCGGCCGGCGTGCAGATCGACCTCGTCGTGCGCGGCATATGCTGCCTGCGCCCCGGGGTCGCCGACCTCTCCGAAAATATCCGCGTGAAATCGATCGTCGGCCGCTTCCTCGAGCACAGCCGCATCTGGTGCTTCGGCAATGGCGGCGAGCTGCCCAATCGCGGCGCCAGGGTCTACATCAGCTCGGCCGACTGGATGCAGCGCAACTTCGACCGGCGGGTCGAATATATGCTCCCGATCGAGAACCCGACCGTCCATGCCCAGGTGCTCGACCAGGTGATGGTCGCGAATCTCATCGACAATGAGCAGAGCTGGCGGCTGCACGCCGACGGAAGCTATGAACGCATCTCACCGGACGGGGACAAGCCCTTCAATCTCCATCATTACTTCATGAACAATCCGTCGCTTTCGGGGCGCGGCGCGGCGCTGCGCAACAGCGGCTCCGTGCCGAAGCTGCGCTTCCGGCGCGGCGGGTGAGGACCATGGTGAACGATCCCGAACCCGTCGGCGTCGTCGACGTCGGCTCGAACTCGGTGCGCCTCGTCGTCTACGCGGGCGCGCCGCGGACTCCGACCATCATCTTCAACGAGAAGGTCCTCGCCGGCCTGGGGCAGGGGCTGGGGGAGACCGGCGCGCTGGCGCCGGAGACGCAGGAGCGGGCGCTCACCGCGCTTCGCCGCTTCAAGCTGCTGCTCGACCAGATGAAGGTGTCGAACCCGCGCGTGCTCGCCACCGCGGCGGTCCGCGACGCCTCGAACGGCGGCCAGTTTCTCGACGCGGTGCGCGCGATCGGCTTCGAGCCGCGGGTCATACCCGGCGAAGCCGAGGCGCGGCTGGCGGGGCAGGGGGTGCTTTCCGGCATCCCCGGCGCCGAGGGCGTCGTGGGCGATCTTGGCGGCGGCAGCCTCGAATTGGCCGATGTGGGCGGCGGCGAAGTGCGAAACGGCATCTCCCTGCCGCTCGGCGTCTTGCGGATCGGCGAGGCGGACGCCGCCACCGAGACATGGCTGCGCGGCGAGCTGAAAGCCGCGCTCAGGGGCTCCGGCCTCGTCGAGCGGGGCAAGGGGCGGCCGCTCTACCTCGTCGGCGGATCGTGGCGCGCGCTGGCGCGGCTCGACATCATCTCGACCAACTATCCGCTCCCCATCACCCACCAATATGTAATGGCGCCGAGCCGCCCCACCGAGCTGCGCAAGATCATCCAGGGCCTGGACGACGCCGATCCGAAGAGCTTGCGCATGCTCACCGCCTCGCGCATCCCGACGCTGCCGGCGGCCAAGCTGATCCTCTCCGCCCTGGTCGACGCGCTCCAGCCGAGCGAGCTGGTCGTCTCCAGCTTCGGCATTCGCGAAGGCCTGCTGTACGACGAGCTGAGCCCCGCGGAACGCGCGCTCGACCCCCTCACCGAAGCGACGCGGGAGGCGGGGCGGGGGCTCAGCCGCTTCGGCGCCCATGGCGACCTGCTCGACCGCTGGATCGCCCCGGTCTTCGCCGAGGACGATCCGGCGCGGGTCCGGATCCGCCTCGCCGCCTGTCTGCTCGCCGACGTCGCCTGGCAGGCCCATCCCGATTTCCGCGCCGAACGCGGGGTGGAGATGGCGCTGCACGGCAACTGGGTGGGAGTGGACGCCTGCGAGCGGGTGATGATGGCGCAGGCGCTCTTTTCGAACTTCGGCGGCGGCCGCGCTTTCCCCGATGCGGAGGTCGCAGCGCTGTGCCCGCCGGCGCTGATGAAGCGGGCCGCCCATTGGGGCCTCGCGATGCGCCTTGGCCAGCGGCTCAGCGCCGGTCTCGCCGCCAGCCTAGAGCGCAGTGCGCTGGAACGGGAGGGCGACGTGCTGCGCCTGACGCTCCGCGCCGACGAGAAGGCGCTCTACGGCGAGACGGTGGAGCGGCGGATGCGGAAGCTGGCCTCGGCGCTGGGCTGCCGCCCGGAGCTCGCCCTTCGGTAGCCGCGCCGCTGCCTAGCCGCAGCGTACCTTTACCACCTTGTTCTCGCCGTCCAGCTCGATGTTGAGCCGGTCCTCGCGATAATCCATCGTCACCATCCCGTCCTTCGGGATCCAGCGCAGCGACGCGGCGCCGGTGAGGCGCAGCGCCTCGGCGCCCAGTTCCTGCGTGGCGGGACGGCCGACCAGATGCTGTGCGGGCGCGGCGTCGCACGGCGGCGCGCTGCCGCCCTTCACCGGCACGTTCTCGATATCCTCGGGCGGGGCGGCGGCACATCCGGCGGCCATCATCAGCAATGCTCCTGCGACAATCTTCATGCTTCGGCCTCCGTCCGGGTCATCAGCAGCTTGCCGCCGCGCACCGCGAAGGCGAGGCGGCCTTCGACCAGGTCGAGCGCGTCCTGGCCGAATTGCTCGAACCTCCAACCCTTGAGCATGGATAAATTCTCCCTCCGCCCCGCCGCGAGCAGCTCGAGCTCGTCGGCGCGGGCGATGAGGCGGGCGGCGACGTTGATCTCGCGCGAACGGATCTTGAGCAGGAGCTTGAGGAGATCGGCGACCAGTGCGCCCTCCTTGCCGAGGCCCGGGCGGTCCTCCCGCGCCGGCAGCTCGTCCGCCGGCAGCGGCTCGGCCGAGGCCAGAGCCGCCATCAGCCGCCCGCCGATGTCGTTGCCGCCCCAAGCCGGCGAGAGGCCGCGCACCCGCGCCAGCCCTTCCTGGCTCGACGGGGGGTGGGACGCGACGTCGGCCAGCGTCTCGTCCTTCATGATCCGCCCGCGCGGCAGGTTCTTGCCGGCGGCTTCCTGCTCCCGCCACGCGGCCACGGCCTTGAGGCGCCCCAGCACGTCGGGCTTGCGGCTCGAAATCCGCACCCGCTTCCAGGCGAGATCCGGCGCATTCTCGTAATTGGACGGATCCGCGATCCGCTCCATCTCCTCGTCGAGCCATTCGCCCCGCCCGGTGCGGCGCAGCTTTTCGAGCATCTTCGGGAACAAGGCGGCGAGGTGGGTGACGTCGCCGATCGCATAGTCGATCTGGCGCTTGTCGAGCGGGCGGCGCGCCCAGTCGGTGAAGCGGGCGCCCTTGTCCAGCGACTTGCCGATCAGGCTTTCGACGAGGTTCGAATAGCCGATTTGCTCGCCCAGCCCGAGCGCCATGGCCGCGATCTGGGTGTCGAACAGCGGATAGGGCGTCTTGCCGGTGAGATTGTATATGATCTCGATGTCCTGGCCGCCGGCGTGGAAGACCTTGAGCACCTCCTCATTGTCGGTGAGCAGCTCGAGCAGGGGCGTCATGTCGAGCCCCGGCGCCTTGGGATCGATCGCCGCGGCTTCCTCGGCGTCGCCGATCTGCAGCAGGCACAGGTCTGGCCAATAGGTGTTCTCGCGCATGAACTCGGTGTCGACGGCGACGAACGGAGAGCGGGAAAGTCGATCGCACAGGGACTTGAGCGACTCGGAATCGGTAATCAGCGGGTGGATCTGCATCGGCGGGCTCATAGCGGGGGGCTGCGCGCTTGACAAAACAAGGCTGCACCGCGAAGCGCCGGGCCTCAATTCCAACCAAAAAGCGACTGTCAGGCGGCCCCCATGCACGCATATCGAACCCACACCTGCGGACAGCTCCGCGCCGAAAACGTCGGGGAGCGGGTCAAGCTGTCCGGCTGGGTCCACCGCAAGCGCGACCATGGCGGCGTCCTCTTCGTCGATCTGCGCGACCATTACGGCATCACCCAGATCGTCGCGAAGGCGAACAGCGAGCCGCTGCGCGTGCTCGAGCATCTGCGCGCGGAATCGGTGGTGACGATCGTCGGCGAGGTGGTGGCGCGCGGCGCCGAGGCGGCCAACCCGAACCTCCCGACCGGCGAGATCGAGGTCTCGGCCGACGAGGTGACCGTCCAGTCCGCCGCCGAGGAGCTGCCGCTGCCGGTGGCCGGCGAGGCCGATTATCCGGAGGATATCCGCCTGCGCTACCGCTATCTCGACCTGCGCCGCGAGCGGATTCACGCCAACATCGTCCTGCGGAGCCAGGTGATCAGCTCGATCCGCCGCCGGATGGTCGAGAGCGGCTTCACCGAGTTCCAGACGCCGATCCTCACCGCGTCGAGCCCCGAGGGCGCGCGCGACTATCTGGTGCCCTCCCGCGTCCATCCGGGCAAATTCTACGCGCTCCCCCAGGCGCCGCAGATGTTCAAGCAGCTGATCATGGTCGCCGGCTTCGACCGCTATTTCCAGATCGCCCCCTGCTTCCGCGACGAGGACGCCCGCGCCGACCGGAGCCCGGGCGAATTCTACCAGCTCGATTTCGAGATGAGCTACGTGACCCAGGAAGACGTCTTCCAGGCGATCGAGCCGGTGCTCGCCGGCGTGTTCGAGGAGTTCGCCAATGGCCGCAAGGTGACGCCGGCCGGCGAATTCCCGCGCATCCCGTACAAGGAAGCGATGCTGAAATACGGGTCCGACAAGCCGGACCTTCGGAACCCGCTGATCATCACCGACGTCAGCCAGCACTTCCACGGCTCCGGCTTCGGCCTGTTCGCGCGGATGGTCGAGAGCGGCAACGTCGTCCGCGCGATCCCGGCGCCCGGCACCGCCGAGAAGAGCCGCAAGTTCTTCGACGACATGAACGAATGGGCGCGCGGCGAAGGCTATGCCGGCCTCGGCTACATCACCCAGAAGGGCGGCGAGCTGGGTGGTCCGATCGCCAAGAACCATGGCGAGGACGCCACCCGCAAGCTGATCGCCGAGCTCGGCCTCGGCCCCGACGACGGCATCTTCTTCGCCGCGGGCAAGGAAGCGCAGGCGGCCAAGCTCGCCGGCGCGGCCCGCACCCGCGTCGCCGAGCAGCTCGGCCTCATCGCCGAGGACGAATTCCGCTTCTGCTGGATCGTCGACTTCCCGATGTACGAATATGACGAGGAGGCGAAGAAGGTCGACTTCTCCCACAACCCCTTCTCGATGCCGCAGGGCGAGCTCGAAGCGCTCGAGACCAGGGACCCGCTGGACATCCTCGCCTACCAGTACGACATCGTCTGCAACGGCGTTGAGCTGTCGTCCGGCGCGATCCGGAACCACCGGCCCGACATCATGTACAAGGCGTTCGAGATCGCCGGCTATTCGAAGGAAGACGTCGACGCGAACTTCTCCGGCATGATCAACGCGTTCAAGTACGGCGCCCCGCCCCACGGCGGCTCGGCGCCGGGCATCGACCGCATCGTCATGCTGCTCGCCGCCGAGCCCAACATCCGCGAGGTCGTGCTCTTCCCGATGAACCAGCGTGCCGAGGACTTGATGATGGGCGCGCCCTCGCCGGTCAGCGCGAAGCAGCTGCGCGAGCTCAACATCCGCATCGTCGAGCCCGCCGGCACCGCGAAGAAGGACCCGGCGCAGGTGGTGGCGCCGGAATAGCGGACCAGCCGTCATCCCGGCGAAGGCCGGGATCTCGTGGAGAAACGCCGCGTCGCCCGTGCGGCCATCGGGCGCCTTTCTGTCCCCGGCATCCCAGCGTTCGCCGGGATGACGGGGGAGGCGGGACGCCCTAAGCTCGTTCCATGCCCATCCCCCTCTCCGACTACGAAGCCGGCGCCCCGCTCGAAGGCGACTATAAGGACGCGCTGAAGGCGGTGCAGGAGCGCCTGTCGCGGATCCTCGTCGCCCACATCGTCCACAAGCGCCGCAGCATCGTCCTGTGCGAAGGCTGGGACGCGGCGGGGAAGGGCGGGGCGATCCAGCGTCTGACCGCGGGCTGGGACCCGCGCGCCTTCCAAGTCTGGCCGATCGGCGCGCCCACCGCGGAGGAGAAGGCGCGGCACTTCCTCTGGCGCTTCTGGCGCCGGCTGCCGCCGCTCGGCGAGATCGCGATCTTCGACCGCAGCTGGTACGGCCGCGTGCTGGTCGAGCGGGTGGAGGGGCTGGCGAGCCCGGTCGAATGGCGCCGTGCCTATGACGAGATCAACGAATTCGAGGCGCAGCAGAGCTTCGACGGCACGACCATCGTCAAGCTCTTCTTCCACGTCACGCAGGAGACGCAGGATGCGCGGCTGAAGGCGCGGCTCGACCATCCGTGGAAGCGCTGGAAGGTGACGGCGGAGGATTTCCGCAACCGCGCCCGCCGCGACGACTATCTTGCCGCCGCCCATGACATGTTCGCCCACACCGACACGCGCTGGGGGCCGTGGACCGTCATCGACGGCAACGACAAGAAGGCGGCGCGCATCGCCGCGCTCACCGCCGTGGCGGACGCGCTGGAGGCGGCGGTGTCGATGGAGCCGCCCGCCGCCTCGCCCGAAGCGGCGGCGCTGGCGGCGGAGGCGTTCGGCAAAAGATAGTTAACGCCCCGAAACGAGCAACCTTTCGCGCCTTTTCCGGTTGATCACCTGTTCACCACGACGGGAGAGACGCGCATGCGCAGACTGGCTGTCGCGACCTTGTTCGGAGCTGCCCTCGGCGTCGCGGGCTGCGCGACCTATTATGACGACGACCGCTATGGCGGCGGCTACGGCTATGGCGACTATGCCTATGACGGCCGCGACTATCAGCGGATCGGCAACGAATGCGGGGCGTTCGGCGGCAGCGGCGGCCACCGCCTCGATCCGTGGCTCGCCTGCACGCAGGAAGGGCGCCAGATCGTCCGGATGCGCTTCGACGGGGACGACGACGGCCGCATCGGCGCGCGCACCGCGGACGACGCCAACATCTGGTTCCGCCGCCACGCCGACACCAACCGCGACATGCGCCTCACCGACCCCGAGATCCGCGCGGCCCTGGTCAACGTTTCGCGCCACGACCGGCGCTACTGAGGCTCGCTTCTAGCCGCGCAGTGACGCGCTTAAGCGGCTCTGCTCAGCCGGGATAGGAAATCGCGACGATCTCGAGCTCGCGCTCCCCGGCGGGGA
>JBKBVA010000139.1:0-7074 GCA_046289665.1 Allosphingosinicella sp. | reverse complement strand
CGAGATCCCGGCCTGCGCCGGGATGACGGGGGAGGCGCTCAGTCCCGCCTCACGCCGCCGCGTCGCCGATGCCGAGCTCGCCGAGCTTGCGGTAGAGGGTGGAGCGGCCGATGCCGAGGCGGCGGGCGACTTCGGTCATCCGGCCGCGATAATGGCCGATGGCGAGGCGGATGACGTCGGCCTCGATCTCCTCGAGGCTGCGCAGATTGCCGTCGGGATCGTAGAGGGTGATGCCGGGCGCATGCTCCATCGCCGCGGTCGCCGAGGCGCCGTTCAGCGCCTTGTTGTGATAGTCGCTGGCGCGGCGGCTCAGGGTCGATTCCTGCGCGATCTGCGGGAAATCGGCCGCCGTCAGCGCATTGCCGTCGCACAATACGGCGGCGCGGAACAAGGCGTTCTGGAGCTGGCGGACGTTGCCCGGCCAGCCGTAGCGCATCAGCACCGAGAAAGCGTCGTCGGTGATCGAGACGTGGCGCATGCCCGGCTGCTCGGCGATGCGGGCGAGGAGGTGGCGGCACAGCGCCGGAATGTCGCTGGCGCGCTCGCGCAGCGGGGGCACGTCGACGTGGACGACGTTGAGGCGGTAATAGAGGTCTTCGCGGAAGCGGCCCTTGGCGACTTCCTCCGAAAGGCGGCGGTTGGTCGCGGCGATGATGCGCACGTCAACCATCTGGATGGCGCGGCCGCCGATGCGCTGGATCTCGCCGGTGTCGATGGCGCGCAGCAGCTTGACTTGGGTGTCGAGCGGCAATTCGCCCACTTCGTCGAGGAAGATGGTGGTCCCGTCGGCATCCTCGAAGCGGCCGATGTGGCGGTCGAACGCGCCGGTGAAGGCGCCTTTTTCGTGCCCGAACAGCACCGATTCGACGAGGTTGGCGGGAATCGCGCCGCAATTGACGGTGATCATCGGCTTTTTGCCGCGCGGGCTCGCGGTGTGGATCGCCTGGGCGAGCACTTCCTTGCCCGATCCGCTCTCGCCCTCGATCAGCACCGAGACGCGGGCGCGGGCGGCCTTGGCGGCGACGGCGAGCGCGGCGCGGAAGCGCGGCGCCGAGCCGACGATCTCGTCGAAATTGAGCGGCTGGGAAATCTTCTCGGACAGCGGGCGCAGCTCGCCGTTGCGCTGGCGCCGGTCGGTGGCGGCGTTGAGCGCGGTGAGCAGCCGGTCGGGCGACAGCGGCTTCACCAGGAAATCGTTGGCGCCGGCCCGCATCGCGTCGACCGCAACCGCGACCGACGTCTGGGCGGTGAGGATGAGGAGCGGCAGGTCCGGGCGGAGCGCGCGGATCTGCTCGATCAATTCGGTGCCGGCCGGGCCGGGCAGCCAATGGTCGAGGAGGATGGCATCGAACGGCTGCTCCTCCGGATCGGTCAGCATCCGCGCGGCCGCATCGACGTCCGGCGCGCCGCGCACCGACCAGCCGGCGCGGGCGCCGATGGCGGTGACGAGGCGGCGCTGCGCGGGCTCGTCGTCGATCAGCAGCAGGCAGCGTGTCGGGTCCGGCCGCATGATTTCCCTTCCTGGCTCCATGCGCCCCTCCCTAGGCCAAGGGGGTAAAGTTCGGCTTAATCGATTAGGGGGCTTCCCGCGCTGCGGTTTCGATTGTTAAGAGGGCGCCACGTTTCGAACGCAGCAAGAGGATGGACATGGCCGCGGACCTGGATCTGGAGAAGGAACGCGCTTCCCACGAAAAGGGCTATTCGCTGTTCATCGCGCTGATGAAGTGGGGGGCGATCCTGAGCTTCATCACGGCGATGATCGTCGTCTTCATCATCGCCTGAGCGAGGATCGACCGTGAAGCTCGCCGTCCTCAAGGAACAAGCTGAGGGCGAGCGCAGGGTCGCGGCGACACCGGAAACGGTCCGCAAGTTCACCGGTCTCGGCGCCAGCGTGGCGGTCGAGGCGGGGGCGGGCAGCTCCGCTTCCATTTCCGATTCCGATTATCAGGAGGCCGGCGCCGCCGTCGGCGCGCGGGCCGAGGCGCTGCGCGACGCGGATGCGGTGCTGGCGGTCCAGGGCCCCGATCCGGCGGCGCTGCAGGGCCTGAAGCCGGGCGCGCTCGTGGTCGCGATGCTCGATCCGTTCCGGCAGCAAGACCGCACCCAGGCCTATGCCGCGGCGGGTCTCGAGGCGCTGGCGATGGAGTTCATGCCGCGCATCACCCGCGCCCAGTCGATGGACGTCCTCTCCAGCCAGTCGAACCTCGCCGGCTACAAGGCGGTGCTCGACGCGGCGGCCGAATATGGCCGCGCCCTCCCGATGATGATGACGGCCGCGGGGACGATTCCCGCCGCGCGCGTCTTCATCATGGGCGTCGGCGTCGCCGGCCTGCAGGCGATCGCCACCGCGCGCCGCCTCGGCGCCATCGTCTCGGCCACCGACGTCCGCGCCGCGACCAAGGAGCAGATCGAGAGCCTCGGCGCCAAGGCGATCTTCGTCGAGAACGTCAAGGGCATCGAGGGCGAGGGCAAGGGCGGCTACGCCACCGAGATGTCCGACGAATATAAGGCGGCGCAGGCCGAACTCGTCTCCAAGCACATCGCCAAGCAGGACATCGTCATCACCACCGCGCTCATCCCCGGCCGCCCGGCGCCGCGGCTGATCTCGGACGCGCAGCTCGCCAGCATGCGCCAGGGCAGCGTCGTCATCGACCTCGCAGTCGAGCAGGGCGGCAATGTCGAAGGCGCGGTGCTCGGCGCGATCGTCGAGCGCCACGGCGTGCGCATCGTCGGCCACCGCAACGTGCCCAGCCGCCTCGCCGCCGACGCCTCGGCGCTCTACGCGCGCAACCTCTACAATTTCCTCAGCGCCTTCTGGAACGGCGAGACCAAGCGGCCGGTGCTCCCGGACGACGACGAGATCGTCAGGGGCGTAAGGCTGACCCAAGGCGGCAAGATCGTGAACGAGAGGCTGCTCGGGTGAGGCCGGAGCCCGCCATGACCCTGGTTCTGGCACTGACGGCATGTGCGAGCGCTGCCCCGCCGCCCCCGCAGTCGGATCTGGAACTACTGGCGCAGGTCGGGTTGCTCTTGGCCGATGCTCCGGACCGATATCGTTGCCTCGGCTTTGCCTATCCCGAGGCACGAAGTCGGGCGGCGGAGGCCCTCGGCCAAGACTTCCCAGCACGCTTGCGCGCGCTCACCACTGCTCTTGAGCAGCGCCATGGGCATGAAGCAGTGGCGGAGGCGATGACGATCATTCCTGTGGGCTACAGAGTCACAGCAAAGCGCTGCCGCACCGTCCGCTATCACGTCCGCGACGCCAGGGCCGCGCTTCAACAACTTGAACGGCGCGTGGGGATTCACTGAATGGACTTCATCACCATCCTGTCGATCTTCGTGCTGGCCTGCTTCGTCGGCTATTATGTCGTCTGGTCGGTAACGCCGGCTTTGCACACGCCGCTGATGGCGGTTACCAACGCCGTCTCCTCGGTGATCGTCGTCGGGGCGCTGATCGCGGCCGCCGCGGCCGCGGTGCCGGGGGCGAAGTGGCTGGGGCTGCTCGGCGTGGTGCTCGCCAGCATCAACATCTTCGGCGGCTTCGCCGTCACCGCGCGGATGCTCGCCATGTACAAGAAGAAGGAGCGCAAGGCTCCGGAGGCGAAGCGCAATGCATGAGGCCGTCCATGCGCCCGCCTGGGTGATGCTCGCCTATCTCGTCGCGGGCGTGTGCTTCATCCTCGCGCTGCGCGGCCTCTCCAGCCCGGAAAGCTCGCGCCGCGGCAATCGCTTCGGCATGTTCGGCATGCTGCTCGCGGTGGCCACCACGCTCATCCACTATGCGCCGCGCCGCTTCGACCCCGGCCTCGCCGCGACCTTCGGCTTCGACTATAAGGGCGAGCTCGATTACGTCGCTTTGGCCGAGATCGCCGCCGCGATCGCGATCGGCGCGGTGATCGGCCTCGTCACCGCGCGCCGCATCGCGATGACGGCGATGCCGCAGCTCGTCGCCGCCTTCCACAGCCTCGTCGGCCTCGCCGCCGTCCTCGTCGCCGCCGCCGCCTATCTCAACCCCGAGGCGTTCGGCATCGCCGTTGCGGGCGTGATCGAGCCGGTCAGCCGGGTCGAGATGGGCCTCGGCGCGGCGATCGGCGCGATCACCTTCTCCGGATCGGTGATCGCCTTCCTCAAGCTGAACGGCAACATGTCGGGCAAGCCGATCCTGCTGCCGGCGCGCCACGTCATCAATCTCGGCACCATCGCGCTTATCCTCGGCCTGATCGCTTACTTCACCGTCGACCAGAGCCCCTGGGTGTTCTTCACCGTCACCGCGCTTGCCTTCCTGATCGGCTTCCTGCTCATCATCCCGATCGGCGGCGCCGACATGCCGGTCGTCGTCTCGATGCTGAACAGCTATTCGGGCTGGGCCGCGGCGGCGATGGGCTTCACGCTGCAGAACACCGCGATGATCATCACCGGCGCGCTGGTGGGCAGCTCGGGCGCGATCCTCAGCTACATCATGTGCCGGGCGATGAACCGCAGCTTCATCTCGGTCATCGCCGGCGGCTTCGGCGGGGACGCGGCCGCGGGCGGCGGGGGCGAGGCGATCGACCGGCCGTACAAGCGCGGCTCGGCCGAGGACGCCGCCTTCCTGATGAAGCAGGCCGAGCAGGTCATCATCGTCCCCGGCTACGGCATGGCGGTGGCGCAGGCGCAGCATGCGCTGCGGGAAATGGCCGACATGCTCAAGGAGGAAGGGGTGAGCGTCAAATACGCCATCCACCCCGTCGCCGGCCGCATGCCCGGCCACATGAACGTCCTGCTCGCCGAGGCCAACGTCCCCTATGACGAGGTGTTCGAGCTGGAGGACATCAACTCCGAATTCTCCCGCACCGACGTCGCCTTCGTGATCGGCGCCAACGACGTCACCAACCCGGCGGCGAAGACCGACAAGACCTCGCCCATCTACGGCATGCCGGTGCTCGACGTGGAGAAGGCCAAGACCGTGCTCTTCATCAAGCGCTCGATGGGCGGGGCGGGCTATGCCGGCGTCGACAACGAGCTCTTCTACCGCGACAACACGATGATGCTGCTCGCCGACGCCAAGAAGATGGTCGAGGAAATCGTCAAATCCCTCGGCTGACGCGGCTCGTCCGATTCGCGGGTCGAACGCGCTGGCCTGCGAAGCGGAACCCACTAAAGCGACACCGTAGCGAATGCTGCGGTCCCTGCCGGGGCGGCAGCGATGCCGGCCTTTGCGGGCATGACGGAGTGGGACTGGCGGATGCGTAAACTGGGCCTGATCGGCGGGATGAGCTGGGTCTCGACCGCCATGTATTACGAGCAGATCAACAAGGGCGTGGCGAAGCGGCTGGGCGGCCTCGCCTCGGCGCCCCTGCTGCTCGACAGCTTCGATTTCGCGCCGGTCGCCCAGCTTCAGGCGGCGGGGGAATGGGATCGCCTCGGCGACATCCTCGCCGACGCGTCGCGCCGCCTCGAAGGCGCGGGCGCCGAGGGGCTGATGCTGTGCAGCAATACGATGCACAAGCTCTACGACCGCGTCGCGGACGCGGTGTCGGTGCCCGTGATCCACATCGGCGACGTCACCGCCGACAAGCTCGCCGCCGACGGCGTCCGCCGCGCCGGGCTGATCGGCACCCGCTTCACCATGGCCGAGGGCTTCTACCGCGAGCGGCTGGAGGCGAAGGGGATCGCCATCGCGCTGCCCGATCCGCCGACCGCGCAGGAGATCGACCGGATCATCTTCGAGGAGCTCGCCCGCGGCCAGGTGCAGCGCGCCTCGCAGCGGCGGCTCAAGACCTGCCTCAGCGAAATGGCCAAGGCCCGCCAGCAGGCGGTGGTGCTCGGCTGCACCGAACTCGTCATGCTGGTCGATCCCGGCGCCAACGTGCTCCCCGTCTACGATACCACCGCTTTGCATGCTAAAGCGGCGGTCGAATGGCTGCTAAGCTGACGGAAAGAGCGGGGATTCCCGCGGCCGCTTTCGGCTTTCCGTAAAAAATGCGTCCGAAATGGATGTGCTCACCCAACAGATTCGGAGGCGAGGCGAGACTAATCGTTTCTTGAGCGACGGGCGCAGGCGGCTGCTGCTGCTCCTGAACGACGATCAAACGCCCGGCCGAACCCCGGCCGCGTCAGAATTCCACTCCCCACGGCGCGCGGGCGCGCTAAACATGCTCCGATACGGACCATACAAGGTCTGCAATTCCTCCGGATTGCTCGCAATCTGGAGCGGTGGGAGCAGCGGGGACATGGCAGCGGCAAGTCCGCAGGGGCGTTCGGAGCCCGGCGGCGTCGGTTACGGCGCCGGCGAGGCCGTGCTCGTCCTTGCCGACGGCGGCGAGGACGCGGCGCGGGCCCGCCGGGCGATCGAGGCCGCCGGGTTGCGCGTATCGGGAATGGCCCCGGTGGCGGGGGGTGAGCGCCGCATCGATCTCCATGCCGCGGCGGGGCCCGTCTGCGTCGAGCTCGGCGGCGATGCCGGCGACGCGCTGGAAGCGGTGCTGCAGCGCCTGGAGCAGGGCGACGGCACCGACCGTTACGGCAGCGTCCTCGTCTTCCCGCACGCGCTCGTCGACCGGATCGCGGCGCGGGGCCTGCCCGGCGGCATCCACTATCTGTGCGAACCCGCGCTCGCCGAGCGGATCATCGCGCTGCGACTGGCGGCAACGCCGCGTCCGCCGATGCTGAACGACGTCAACAAGGGCGAGGCGACGGCGCGGCTCCAGCAGCTCAGCGAGGAGGTCGGCCGGATCGCCTCGGTGCTCGCCGCTCTGTCGGAGGACGAGACGATCGTCGCCGCCGCCGCCGCGGCGATCGGCCCGGAGGAGAGCGAGCAGGCGCCGCTCGATGCGTCGCAGATCCGCGCCACCATCCGGGCGCGGCGGCTGCGCGACCATTTCTTCAAGAAGGATCTGTTCGCCGATCCGGCCTGGGACATGCTGCTCGACCTTGCTGCCGCCCGACTGGAGGGAACGATGGTCAGCGTCTCGAGCCTGTGCATTGCAGGGAATGTGCCGACAACAACAGCCCTGCGCTGGATCAAGACGCTTGTCGATCGGGGACTGGTCCTGCGCACGCCCGATCCGGACGATGCCCGCCGCAGCTTCATCC
>JBKBVA010000138.1:0-7102 GCA_046289665.1 Allosphingosinicella sp. | reverse complement strand
CCAGTTCGGAACCATCGTCAACCGCAATCCGGTCGTGCTCGCCATCTCCACCGATGGCGCCGCGCCGATGCTCGGCCAGTCGATCCGGGCGCGGATCGAGAGCGTGCTGCCGCTCGGCCTCTCCTCCTGGGCGAAGGCGGCGAAGGAATGGCGGCCGCGGCTCAAGGCGCGGCTCGGCGACTTCGCCGCCCGCCGCGCCTTCTGGCGGCGCTTCACCGATAGCGCTTGGGAGCATGTCGAACGCACGCCCGCCGAAGAGGATTTCGAAACCCTGCTCGCCGGCGCCGCCGGGGCGAAGCCGGGCTCCGTCACCCTCGTCGGCGCCGGTCCCGGCGACCCGGAGCTGCTGACGCTGAAGGCGGTCCGCGCGCTCCAGAACGCCACCGTGATCCTCTACGACGATCTCGTCGGCCCGGACATACTCGAGCTCGCCCGGCGGGAGGCGAAGCGCGTCGCGGTCGGCAAGACCGGCTACGGCCCGTCGGTGAAGCAGGCCGAGATCAACGCCCGCATCGTGGCCCTCGCGCAGGCCGGCGAGACGGTGGTGCGGCTCAAGGGCGGCGATCCGCTGATCTTCGGCCGCGCGACCGAGGAGATCGACGCGTGCCGGGCGGCCGGCGTGCCGGTCTCCCTCGTCCCCGGCATCAGCGCGGCGCAGGGCGCGGCGGCGGCGCTCGGCTTCTCGCTCACCGAGCGGCGCCACGCGCGGCGGGTGCAGTACGTCACCGGTCACGGCGCCGACGGAAAGCTCCCCTCCGACATCGACTGGGGCGCCATCGCCGATCCGCGGGCGACCACCGTCCTCTACATGCCGAGAAAGACGCTCGCCGAGTTCGTCCGCAAGGCGCTCGCCAAAGGCCTCGATCCCGCCACCCCCGCCGTCGCCATCGCGTCTGCGACCCGCGCCGACCAGGCCGAGGCCGCCGCGCCGGTGCGCGACATCGCCGCCGCCGCCGAGGGCCTCCCCGCCGGCGCGCCCGTCACTGTGTTCATCGGCTGGGTGGCGCGCGCCCACGCCCCGGCCGCGCCCCTTGCCTTCCGGAAAGCCTCGTGACCCGCACCCTCACCCATCTCGAAGAGCTCGAAGCCGAGAGCATCCACATCCTGCGCGAAGTGGTGGCCGAGGCCGAGCGGCCGGTGATGCTCTACTCGGTCGGCAAGGACAGCGCGGTGATGCTCCACCTCGCCCGCAAGGCCTTCTTCCCGGCGCCGCCGCCTTTCCCGCTGCTCCATGTCGACACGACCTGGAAGTTCCGGGACATGTACACGCTGCGGGACCGGGTGGCGGCCGAGAGCGGCATGGAGCTGATCGTCTACCGCAATCCCGAAGCCGAGGCGCAGGGGATCAATCCGTTCGACCACGGGCCCCTGCACACCGACATGTGGAAGACGGAAGGGCTGAAGCAGGCGCTCGATCTCTACGGCTTCGACGCGGCCTTCGGCGGCGCCCGCCGCGACGAGGAGAAGAGCCGCGCCAAGGAACGCATCTTCTCCTTCCGCTCCGCCCATCATCGCTGGGACCCGAAGAACCAGCGGCCGGAGCTGTGGAGCCTCTACAATGCCCGGAAGGCGAAGGGCGAAAGCATCCGCGTCTTCCCTTTGTCCAACTGGACCGAGCTCGACATCTGGCAGTACATCTATGCCGAGGACATCCCGATCGTCCCGCTCTACCTCGCCGCGCCGCGCCCGACCGTCGAGCGCGACGGGCTGATCCTGATGGTCGACGACGATCGCTTCCCGCTGCGCGCGGGGGAGGTGCCGGTCGAGCGCTCCGTCCGCTTCCGCACCTTGGGCTGCTATCCGCTCACCGGGGCGGTGGAGAGCGAGGCGGGGACGCTCGCCGAAGTGATCCAGGAGATGCTGGTCGCCACCACATCCGAACGCCAGGGCCGCGCCATCGACCGCGACGCCGGCGGCGCCTCGATGGAGAAGAAGAAGCAGGAGGGCTATTTCTGATGGCCACCCTCCTCAAATCCCCGACCGCGGCGGAGGCGGCGCGGGCGGCGCTCGAAGCCTATCTCGACGCCGCGGGCCGCAAGTCGCTGCTGCGCTTCATCACCTGCGGGTCGGTGGACGACGGGAAGTCGACCCTGATCGGCCGCTTGCTCTACGATTCCAAATTGCTGTTCGAGGACCAGCTCGCCGCGCTCGACGCCGACAGCCGGAAGTCCGGCACGCAGGGCGACAAGCTCGATCTCGCCCTCCTCGTCGATGGCCTCGCCGCGGAGCGCGAGCAGGGCATCACCATCGACGTCGCCTACCGCTTCTTCGCGACCGACCGGCGCAAGTTCATCGTCGCCGACACGCCGGGCCACGAGCAATATACGCGCAACATGGTGACCGGCGCCTCGACCGCCGACCTCGCCGTGATCCTGATCGATGCGCGCAAGGGCGTGCTCACCCAGACGCGGCGGCACTCCTATCTCGTCCACCTGCTCGGCATCCGCAACGTCGTGCTGGCGGTGAACAAGATGGACCTGGTCGGCAACGACCAAGAGGTGTTCGACCGCATCGTCGCCGACTATCGCGCCTTCGCCGGCGAGGTCGGGATCGGCGACTTCACCGCCATCCCGCTCTCCGGCCTCACCGGCGACAACGTCACCGCGCGCTCCGGGGCGATGCCCTGGTACGAGGGCCCCGCCTTGCTCGAGCATCTCGAGACGGTGCCGGTCGCCGCCCGCACCCGCGAAGGCGCGCCGTTCCGCATGGCGGTGCAGTGGGTGAACCGCCCGAACCAGAATTTCCGCGGCTATGCCGGCACCGTCGCCAGCGGGCGTATCCGCGTCGGCGACGCAATCTCCGTCCTCCCCGCCGGGCGGCGCTCGACCATTGCCCGCATCGTCACCTTCGACGGCGACCTTCCCGAAGCCGTCGCCGGCCAGTCGGTGACGCTGACGCTCGCCGACGAGGTCGATTGCTCGCGCGGCGACGTCATCGCCTCGGACGCGCCGGACAGCATCGCCCGGCTCGAGGCCACGCTCGTCTGGATGTCGGACGAGGCGATGGTCCCGCACCGCTCCTACTGGCTGAAGATCGGCAGCCAGACGCTCTCGGCTAGTGTCAGCGGCATGGGCCCCATCGTCGACGTCAACACGATGGAGCAGCGCCGCGGCATGACGCTGGCGCTGAACGACATCGGCCGCGTCGAGATCGACCTCGACCGCCGCATCCCCGCCGTCACCTATGCGGAGAACCGGCGGCTCGGCGGCTTCATCCTGATCGACAAGCTCACCCACGCCACCGTCGCCGCCGGGCTCGTCCAGGGCTTTCCCCAGGGCGCCGCGGCCGGGGCTCAGGCGCAGGGCGAGGACGGCGCCATAACCTGGATCGCCGGCGCCTCGCCGGCGGCGCGCGCGGCCTATGCCCTGAAGGCGCAGGAACGGCTCAAGGCGCTCGGCCGCCCCGCCTTCGTCCTCGACGAGGCCGCGGTCGCCGGCGGCCTCAACAGCGACCTCGCCGAAACCGACGCCGCCGAGCGCGTCCGCCGGCTGCGCGAAGTGGCCCTGCTGATGAGCCGGGCGGGCGTCCACGTCCTCGTTTCCGCCGACATTCCCGAAGCCGAAGCCCATCCGGGCCGCATCGTCGAGGCCGCCCAAGCCGGCGGCGACGATGCGGACGAATGGGTGATCTGAGAGAGCCGAGATGACCGCCCCCACGACCTTCCAGGACGGCGCCCTCAGCCTCGAACAATGGCAGCATGTCGAGGCGCTGGCGCGGACGCTGACGCCGGAGCAGGCGCGCTGGATCAGCGGCTATTTCGCCGGGCTCGACGCCGGCCTGCTCCGCGCCGGCGGCGCCGCGCCGGCCGCCGCCCCGGCGCCGCAGGGCCGCAGCCTTGTTATTCTCTACGGCACCGAGACCGGCAACAGCCGCGATCTCGGCAAGGCGCTCGCCGCCGCCGCCGCCGGCCGCGGCCTCTCGCCGACCGTCTCCGACATGGCCGACTACAAGGTGCGGCAGCTCAAGGAGGCCGAGGACGTGCTGATCATCGTCAGCACCTATGGCGAGGGCGATCCGCCCCAGCCCTCGGTCGCCTTCTTCGAATATGTCGAGGGCCGCAAGGCGCCGACGCTGGACGGGGTGCGCTTCGCCGTCCTGGCGCTGGGCGATTCCACCTACGAGAAATATTGCGAGGCCGGAAAGCGCCTCGACCGCCGCTTCGAGGAACTGGGCGCGACGCGGCTGAAGGACCGGGTCGATTGCGACATCGACTATGACGAGCCGGCGGCGCTCTGGAGCCATGAGATCGTCGAGATGCTCGCCGCCGAGGCCGCGGCCGCCGCGCCCGCCTCCGTTCCCGCCGCGGCAATGCCGTCCTTCACGCCCGAGAGCCTCTACGACAAGCGCAACCCGTTCGCCGCCGAGGTAATCGACAACATCCCGATCGTCGGCCGCCATTCGTCCAAGGAGACTCGGCACGTCGAGCTCGACCTGTCCGGCTCCGGCCTCGTCTACGAGCCCGGCGACGCGCTCGGCATCGTCGCCGCCAACGATCCGGCGGTGGTGGAGCAATTGCTCGAAGCCACCGGCCTCGCCGCCGACGCCCCGGTCGCGGTGAAAGGCGAGACCGTGCCGCTCCGCGCGGCGCTGGAGCGCAGCTACGAGATCGCGATCGCCACCCCTCGCTTCATCGACCAGTGGGCGGCGGTGACCGGCGCCGCCGAACTCGAAGCGCTGCGCGGCGAGGAGCACAAGGCGGAGCGGATGCTGTTCCTCTCCGGCCACCATGTCGTCGACATCGTCCGCCGCTTCCCCGCGCCGGGCATCGAGGCCGAGGCGCTGCTCGCGGGCCTGCGCCCGCTCCAGCCGCGCCTCTATTCGATCGCCTCCAGCCTCGCCGCGGTGCCGGACGAAGCGCATCTCACCGTCGCGCCGGTCCGCTACGAACTGCACGGGACGCGCCGCTGTGGCGTCGCCTCCTCTCAGCTGGCCGACCGGGTGGAGGTGGGCGACAGGCTCCCCGTCTACATCCAGCACAATCCGCATTTCGCGCTGCCGCAGAACGGGGCCCCCATCGTGATGATCGGCGCCGGGACCGGCGTCGCGCCCTATCGCGGCTTCCTGCAGGAGCGCGAGGCGGCCGGCACCGGCGGCAAATCCTGGCTGTTCTTCGGCGAGCGCAACTTCCGCTCCGACTTCCTCTACCAGGCCGAATGGCAGGAATGGCTGAAGGACGGCACGCTCACCCGCATGGACGTCGCTTTCTCCCGCGACCGCGGCCAGCCCAAGGCCTACGTCCAGCACCGCATGCTGGAACGCGCCGCCGAGCTCTACGCCTGGATCGAGGAGGGCGCGCACCTCTACGTCTGCGGCGACGAGAAGAGCATGGCCCGCGACGTCCACGAGACGCTGATTCAGATCGTCGCGAGCGAGGGCCGCGTCGAGCGCGACACGGCGGAGGATTATGTCCGCCGCCTCGCCGCCGACCATCGCTACCAGCGGGATGTGTATTGAGCCATGGCCGCCCGCCCTCACCCCCACGCTCATCCTGAGGAGCCGCTGAGCGCAGTCGAAGCGGCGTCTCGAAGGACCAATCCGTGCTTCGAGACGGGCCTTCGCCAGGCTCAGTCCCTCCTCAGCATGAGCGGCAGAATGTTCAGGACAGTCCCATGACCACCGAAACCACCGTCGACCGCTCGACCGACATTTCACAGCCGCTGGACAAGCTCGGCCCGGACGAGACGCTGAAGTACAACAGCGACTATCTGCGCGGCTCGATCGACCAGGGGCTGCTCGACCGGATCACCGGCGGCGTCACCTACGAAGACAACAAGCTGATGAAGTTCCACGGAATCTATCAGCAGGACGACCGCGACATACGCGACGAGAGGCGCCGCCAGAAGCTGGAGCCGGCCTACACCTTCATGGTCCGGGTCCGCCTTCCCGGCGGCGTCTGCACGCCGCAGCAGTGGCTGAAGATCGACGAACTCGCCCGCGCCCATGGCGGCGACCAGATCCGCCTCACCACGCGGCAGACCTTCCAGTTCCACTGGGTGGTGAAGGAGGACTTGAAATCCACCATCCAGGGGCTGCACGAGGTGCTGCTCGACACCATCGCCGCCTGCGGAGACGACGCCCGCACCGTCATGGCCACCGCCAATCCCGAGGACTCCGCCTTGCACGCCGAGGTGGCGGCGCTGACCAAGCAATTGAGCGACCACGTCATCCCCAGGACCCGCGCCTATCACGAAATCTGGTACGGCGCGGAGAAGGTGGCGAGTTCGGAAGAGGAAGAGCCCTTCTACGGCCGCACCTATCTGCCGCGGAAGTTCAAGATCGGCTTCGTCGTCCCGCCGTCGAACGACATCGACGTCTATACGCAGGATCTCGGCTTCGTCGCGATCGCCGGGGCGGACGGGCTCGAAGGCTTCAACGTCACCGTCGGCGGCGGCATGGGCCGCACCGACAACGAACCGCGCACCTATGCGCGATTGGGCGACGTGATCGGCTTCATCCCGAAGGAACGCCTGATCGCCGCCACCGACGCCATCGTCGGCGTCCAGCGCGATTACGGCAACCGCGCCGAACGCGCCCGCGCGCGATTCAAATATACCGTCGACGACAAGGGCCTGGACTTCATCAAGGCCGAGGTGGAGCGGCGGATGGGCGCACCCTTCCAGCCGGCGCGGCCGTTCCGCTTCACCTCGAACGGCGACGCGTTCGGCTGGCAGCGCACCGACAACGGCCGCTGGAACTACACCTTGTTCATCGAGAACGGCCGCATCATCGATCGTCCGGGCAAGCCGCTGCTCGAGGCGATCCGCGCCATCGCCCGCGTCCACAAGGGCAATTTCCGCCTCACCCCGAACCAGAATCTGATCGTCGCCGACGTCGAGGCGCAGGATCGGAGCGGGATCGATACCCTGCTCGCGGAACACGGCCTCGCCGGCAACGGCGCGACCAGCGCGCTCCGCCTCAACTCAATGGCCTGCGTCGCGCTTCCCACCTGCCCGCTCGCCATGGCCGAGGCCGAACGCTACCAGCCGGAGCTGATCGGCAAGGTCGAGGCGATCCTCGCCGAACACGGCCTCACCGACGTGCCGATCACGATGCGGATGACGGGCTGCCCGAACGGCTGCGCGCGCCCCTATGTGGCCGAGAT
>JBKBVA010000137.1:0-7108 GCA_046289665.1 Allosphingosinicella sp. | reverse complement strand
CTCGCCTCGACCAGCTGCTGCAGATGCGCGTCGAGCGCCTGCTGCAGGGCGGGATCGATCCGCGTCGCGGCGGCCGGCGCGGCGGGCGCGGCGGGCGCCGCCTCCCGCTGCGCCGCGCAGCCGCCCAGCGCGACCAGCAGCGCGAGCCAGACGGACGAACGGTAAGACATCGGACCCACTCCTGCGGCGCCGCGGACGTTAGCCGCGGGCGCGCCCGGCTTTCAATCGGCTATCAAGGCGCGCGCGCGGCCCCCGCTCAGCCGTGCTTGTGGATCTGCCCGATGGCGCGGCGAAAGGCCGCCTCGACGTCGTCGAGATCGGCGCCTTCGGGCACGTCGCGCAGGGCCGCGGCGCGCACCAGGCCCGCATGGCGGACGAGGGCGGCGCGCTGCTCGGCCGTGCGGCAATGCCCGCCGATCTCGCCGAGCGCCTCCAGCATGTGGATGAGGACGGCCGGCATGCGCGATCCGGACTGGCGGATCTGGTCCAAGGCGGCGTCGACCGCGCCCGCATAGGTGGTGACCCGCCGGAACAGGCGCAGCGTGCCGGCCTCGTCATACACGGCCTGCGCCGGCAGCCGCCGGCCCGCGAGGCGCGACAGGCCGCCGCGCAGCCGGTCGACCACCGCCATGGCGGTGAACGGATCGTTGATGCCGGGCGAGAGCGCCCGCACCGCGACCTCGACGAGGTGGCGGATGGCGAATTCGAGGTCCTGGGTCGGCGTGCGTTCCTGGCCGCTGACGATGAAGCGGTCGATCTCGCGCCGCGCGCCGTCCGGGTCGGCGGGCGGCGGGTAGACGCGCACCTTGCGGTCGCCGTCGACGACGAAGTCGCCGGGGCGGAAGTCGAAGCGGACGAGCAGGTCGCGGTCGGCCGCCCAGGCGACCAGCGCGTCGCAATCGACCGCCTGCACATAGCCTTCGCGCGGCAGCGGGATCGCCGCGGCGCGCGCGTCGAAATCCTCCGGCAAAAGCGCGGGGTGGCCCTCCTCGCGCGCCGCCGGCGGCAAGGCGGCGACGGCGGCGTCGAGCTCGCGCCGTACCCGCCGCACCACCTCGTCCGCGACGATCAGCCGCGCGAGGCTGTGGATGAAGAGGAGGAGCGCGGCGATGCACGCCAGCGAGAGAAAGGTCCCCACCGTCGCCGCGAGGCGCGGCACCTCGGCCATTGCCATGTCGCCGCGCACCGAGCGCAGCACGATGAGCAGATAGGCGATGGTGAGCACGAACAGCCCCATGGTCAGCTGCGTGCGCATGTCGGCGCGGAACGTCCGGATCAGGCGCGGCCCGTAGGAATTGGCGGCGAGCGACAGGGCGACGACGGTGATCGAAAAGACCATGCTCGCCATCGCGATGATCGCGGTGAGTAATGTCGACAAAAGGTTGATGACGTCCTGCGCGCCGCCGTCGTTCATCCACCAGGCCCGCTCCTCGCCGCCCGCGCCCGCGTCGATGCCGGGCATCACCGCGCCCAGCGCCACCCCCGCCGCCAGCATCAGGCCGGGCACGAACCACAGGCTGGTGCGCACCATGTCCCAGGCGGCGGCGACGCGGTTGCCGAGGCCGGTGGAGGGCTTGTGCCTGCGGATCATCGGCGCGTGCCGGGGGGCGGGGCGGCGGCGGTGCGGGAAAGGATGGCGTCCTCCTTCTTCTCGGGCGGGGCGGCACGGCCCCAACGCAGGACCGGCCCGGAAGGAGCCCGGACCGGGGAACAAGGCGCGGCACCGATCATTCGCTCCAGCGGACAGGAGACACAGATGGATGACCCGAACCGGCGGCCGCTGCCGCACCAGAAGGAGAAATCGAGCCGCGCGATGTGGATCGTCGGCTACGCGCTGCTCGCGATCGTCGTCCTGATCGCGCTCTACGCGTTCATCGGCACCGCCGCCCGCTGAGGCCGCGCCCCGGTCAGCCGCCCAAGCCCGGCCGGAAGCGGCGGCGCTCGGGATCGGGGCGGCAGGGGAAGCGCCGCTTGATGCACCGGTTGAAGTAGCGCCCCGCCGAGGGCGCCCCGCGCAGCCCTTCGTAGATCGCCCGCGGCACGTCCGAATAGACGTAGCGGCCCGTCTCCCTGAACCAGATGCTGAGGACGGCCTCGTCCTCGTCATAGGCGATGCGCTCGATGGCGCTCGAACTCAGTCTGGCGGCACGCACGATCCTGCTCCCGTCGCGGCAGAATCGAACGTCAAAGCCGCCGCGACTCGGCCGTTCCGGGCGCTGCGGCCAGCCGAATCGATTTCAGGGCAGATTCCCCGGGCCCTTGCGCCGCGGCCCGCCTTGGCGTTCACTCGCCCGATGCTCCGCCGCCTGCCCCTCATCCTCGCCGCGCTCGCCGGCCTCGCCGCGCTCCTCACCCTCGGGCCCGTCGCCGTCGCGGTGCTGCTGCTGCGCTCCTCGTCCGACGCCCACGGGCCGACGCTCGGGGCGCACATCCTCATCGCCCTCGTCGTCGTCGCACTCACCGCCGCCGCGAGCCTCGCCGGCTGGGCGCTCGGCCGCCTCCTCCTCCGCCTCGCCCGCCGCCGCTGACCGACCGCAGGCAAACGGCTTGCGGGCCGCCCCCTGTCAGGCGCATGGTGGCGCGATGCGTATTCTCGATGTCGACCGGATCGCCCCGTCCGAAGCCGCGGACCTCACTCCCCACCTCCTGCCCGGCGAGCCCATTCTCGCCGCCTTCCGCTCGACGACGGCGGCGGTGGTGTTCACCGAGCGGCGCATCCTGCTCGTCGTCCGCGAGGCCCTGCTGGTCGAGAAGGTCGAGACCGGCAGCTGGCCGTGGCGGGCGATGCAGCATTTCGCCCTGCTCGAGGCGGCGGGCGACGAGAGCCGCGCCGCGCTCAAGATCTGGCTCGGCACCGAGCCCCAGCCGCTCCACCTGCGCGCCAACCCCGGCACCGACCTCAGGCCGATCCAGCAGCTGCTCGTCGAACGGCTGGTCTGAACGCGGCGCGCCGCTCGCGGCCCTTGCAACGCCGCCCCCAAGTCCTAAAAGCGCCCCCAACCGACCTTGACGCGAGGCGCGACCGCCTCGCCGCCACGAAGCGAGCGCGAAGACCATGGCCGAAGCCTACAAGATCATCGATCACAGCTACGACGTCGTCGTCGTCGGCGCCGGCGGATCGGGCCTGCGCGCGACGATGGGCGCGGCCGAGCAGGGGCTGAAGACCGCCTGCGTCACCAAGGTCTTCCCGACCCGCAGCCACACCGTCGCGGCACAGGGCGGCATCGCCGCCAGCCTCGGCAATATGGGCGCGGACCACTGGACCTGGCACATGTACGACACCGTCAAGGGCTCCGACTGGCTCGGCGACCAGGACGCGATCGAATATCTGTGCCGCGAGGCGCCGGCCGCCGTCTACGAGCTGGAACATGCCGGCGTCCCCTTCTCGCGCACCGCGGAAGGGCAGATCTACCAGCGCGCCTTCGGCGGCATGATGCAGAATATGGGCGCCGGCCCGCCCGCCCAGCGCACCTGCGCCGCCGCCGACCGCACCGGCCATGCGATGCTCCACGCGCTCTACCAGCAGAGCCTCAAGTACGACGCGGACTTCTTCATCGAATATTTCGCGATCGACCTGATCATGGAAAATGGCGAGTGCCGCGGCGTCATTGCCCAGTGCATGGAGGACGGCACCATCCACCGCTTCCGCGCCCATGCGGTGGTGCTCGCGACCGGCGGCTACGGCCGCGCCTATTTCTCCGCGACCTCGGCCCACACCTGCACCGGCGACGGCAACGCGATGGTGCTGCGCGCTGGCCTGCCGCTGCAGGACATGGAGTTCGTCCAGTTCCACCCGACCGGCATCTACGGCGCGGGCGTGCTGATCACGGAAGGGGCGCGCGGCGAGGGCGGCTACCTCACCAATTCGGAAGGCGAGCGCTTCATGGAGCGCTACGCCCCGTCCGCCAAGGACCTCGCCAGCCGCGACGTCGTCTCACGCTCGATGGCGATGGAGATCCGCGAAGGCCGCGGCGTGGGCAGGAACAAGGACCATATCTACCTCCACCTCGATCATATCGACGCGAAGATACTGGCCGAGCGCCTCCCCGGCATCACCGAGACCGGCAAGGTTTTCGCCGGCGTCGACCTGACCCGCCAGCCGCTCCCCGTCGTGCCGACCGTCCACTACAATATGGGCGGCATCCCGACCAACTTCCACGGCGAGGTGGTGACGCTGCGCGACGGCAATCCGGACGCGGTCGTCCCCGGCCTGTTCGCGGTCGGCGAGGCGGCGTGCGTCTCGGTCCACGGCGCCAACCGCCTGGGCTCCAACAGCCTCATCGATCTCGTCGTCTTCGGCCGCGCCGTCGGCCACCGCGTCGGCGAGACGATCAAGCCGGGCACCGCCCACCGGCCGCTCCCGAAGGGCTCCGAGGAGATGGCGCTCTCCCGCCTCGACCGCTTCCGCCACGCGAACGGCGGCAGCCCGACGTCCGAAATCCGCGCCGCGATGCAGAAGACGATGCAGGCCGATTGCGCCGTCTTCCGCACCGAAAAGACGCTGGAGGAAGGCAAGGGCAAGATCGGCGAGGTCTATGCCCGCATGGCCGACATCCGCGTCACCGACCGCAGCCTGATCTGGAACACCGATCTCATCGAGACGCTCGAGCTCGACAACCTCATCTCCCAGGCCGTCGTCACCATGCACTCCGCCGCCAACCGCAAGGAAAGCCGCGGCGCCCACATGCACGAGGATTATCCCGAGCGCGACGACGCCAACTGGATGAAGCACACGATCAGCTGGTTCGAAGGCTCGGGCGGCGTCGGCGGCAAGGTCACCCTCGATTACCGCCCGGTCCACGAATATACGCTCACCGACGAAATCCAGTACATCCAGCCCAAGGCGCGGGTGTACTGAGGCCGCAACCGGTGCGGCCGTGAGCGGCGGCGGCCGGTCCGGCTTTTCTTCAGCGAAAGCTCAGCTTTCGCTCATGGCGCTCATCGGCGGCTTCGCTTAGCCAGACGTGTCCGCGTGACGCGAAGGAGCCGAAGCCATGAATCCGTTGTCGCCCCACCGTTCGCCGGGGACCAAGCTCCTCCTCGCCATCCTCGCCGCCCTGGCGCTGTCGATCCCGCTCTTCTCCGTCTGGCTGCTCGTCTACGACCGGCAGCAGCAATCCGTGCACGCGCAGCAGGGAATCGCCGAGGGCTGGGGCGGGCCGCAGACGATCGCCGGGCCGCTGCTCGTCATCCCCTACCGCACCACGACGGCCGAGGTCGGCACCGAGAACGGGCGCGAGGTCACCCGCACCCGGGAGAGCTGGAGCCAGCTTACCCTCTCGCCCGAGACGGTCGAGATCGCCACCGAGGTGAAGCCGGAGCGGCGGGAGCGGTCGATCTACGAGGTGGTGGTCTACGAAGCGGCGGTGCGCGGCACGGCCCGTTTCGCCCTCCCGGCCGACCTCGCTCGCTTCGGCGTCGCGCCGGAGGACATGGCGCTCGACCGGGCTGAACTGCGCTTCGGGATCAGCGATCCGCGCGGCCTCGGCGCCAATCCGCGCATCCTCGTTGCCGGTCAGCCGCTGCGGCTGCAGCCGGGCGGGGGCACGGCCGCGACGGGCGGCAACGGCTTCTTCGGCTGGGTCGACGCCGCGCCGCTCGCCGGCGCGCCCCTCGCCGTCGAATTTGCCTACGCCTTTCGCGGCAATGGCGGCCTTTCGCTCGCGCCGCAGGCGGGGGAGACGAGCTGGCGCGTCCGCTCCGCATGGCCCCACCCGTCCTTCCAGGGCAGCTTCCTGCCCGTCGAGCGCACCGTCGGCGAGGACGGCTTCTCCGCTGTCTATCGGGTCGGCAATCTCGCGCTCGGCCAGTCGCTGGTTACCGGGACGCCGAGCGGATCGCGTCCGCCCGCCGCGCCGGTCGCCGGTCCCGGGGCCGATCCCTACGGCCGTCCCACCACCTCCACCGAGCCGATGCCGATGGGCCAGCAGCAGGCGCATGTCGGGCTGATGCAGCCGGTCGACCTCTACGCGCAGGTCAACCGGGCGACCAAATACGGCTTCCTGTTCATCGGCTTCACCTTCCTCGCTTTCCTGCTGTTCGACGTGATCGGCGGGGTCCGCGTCTCGGCGGTCGAATATCTGCTGATCGGCGCGGCCCTGATCCTGTTCTTCGTGCTGCTGCTCGCCTTTGCCGAGGTGATCGGCTTCGCAGCCGCTTATGTGGTGGCGAGCGCGGCGATCGTCGGCCTCATCACCGCTTATTCGGCGGCGGTGCTGAAGAGCTGGCGGCGCGCGGGCTTCGTCTGCGCGCTGCTGACGGCGCTCTACGTGGTGCTCTACGCCTTGCTGAGCCTCGAGGAGCTGTCGCTGCTGATCGGCGCCATTCTGGTCTTCGCGGCGCTGGCGGCGGTGATGTACCTCACCCGCGGCATCCAGTGGAGCGCGCCGCAGGAGCCGGCCGAGGCCTGATCCGTCCTTGCGCGTTTTCGCGCGCGCGATTGCCGCCGCCGCGCCCGGGGCGCATGATCCCGGCCGGAGGAGAGGTGCGATGCGGCGTCTTGCCCTGGCCATGGCGGCGGTGCTGGCGTCCTGCGCGGCGCCGCGGGCGGAGGGCGGCGCCGGGGCGCCATGGCACCTCGTCCCCGGCAGCTTCGAGCCCGGCGGCCAGCCCGACGGCAACAGCGTCTTCCTCGACGCCCCCGGCGGCCTGATCCTCGTCGACACCGGCCGCCACCCGGCGCACACGCAGAAGCTGCTCGCTTATGCCCGCCAGCGCGGCCGTCCGATCGCCGCCATCGTCAACACGCACTGGCATCTCGACCACACGAGCGGCAACGGCGCCGTTCGCGCCGCCTTCCCGCAAGCGGAGGTCCTCGCCGGAACCGCCGTCCGCGGCGCGCTCGCCGGCTTTCTCGCCCGCAGCCGCGAACAGGCGCAGGCGCGGCTCGACGCCGGCGAGGTGCCGGAGGCGCGGGAGGCGGAGGTGCGCCGCTTCCTCGCCCTGATGGCCGATCCGCGCCCGCTGCTGCCCACCCGTCCGGTCACCGCCTCGGGGGAGACGGTGCTGGCGGGGCGGCCCTTGCAGGTGAACCTCGCGCCGCACGCGGCGACCGAGGGCGACGTCTGGCTCTACGACCCCGCTTCGCGCACCCTCGTCGCCGGAGACC
>JBKBVA010000136.1:0-7109 GCA_046289665.1 Allosphingosinicella sp. | reverse complement strand
CCGCGCACCGCCTCGATCTGTCCCGGCAGGGCCGCGCGGACGCGGGACGCGCCGCGCCTTCCGGTGGTCAGGCAGCCGTCGGCCGCCGCGAGCGCCGGTGCCGGCGCGGCTGAAGCGTGAATCCCCTTACTTGCGTCTTCGCAAACCATGTCGAACCCTCCCCGGATTACAGTGCGAGTAACGGATCGGGCGAGACACTCTTTAGGGCACGCCGGGCGGCACAGGCCCCCGGCTTCCTCGCCCCTCCGCCGGGCGGCCGATAGATGAGAACAAAAAAAGAACTTTCCTACAACCCCCGATATGTGATCCACTGCTTGCATGGCCGCTTTTCCCTCCGCTGCGAGTCGCGCGCTGCCGTCGCCCGGCGGCGCCGAAGCTGCGCGCGTGCCGGGATTTTCGGGGGCGAAGTGAAGGGTGGCGCGGAAGATCATGAACTTCGTGAACTTCGCCCCCCGCAACTTACCGGCGCGGGGCCGGCCGGGCGCTGCTATAGGCGGCGCGATGAACGTTCTTCGCCCCCTCGTCGTCGCCGAGCTCGCCGAGCCGGTGGACCCGCGCGTCTCCGCCATGGCCGAGGCGCTGGCCGCGCGCTTTCCCGGCGCGGCGCGCGCCGTCCTCTTCTACGGCTCGTGCCTTCGGGAGCGCGCGCTCGACGGGCTGATGCTCGATTTCTACCTGATCGTCTCCTCCTACCGCGAAGCCTATGGCAAGAGGTGGCTGGCGGCCGCCAACCGGCTGATCCCGCCCAACGTCTTCCCGTTCGAACATGACGGGCTGGTCGCCAAATATGCGGTGCTGAGCGAGGCGGATTTCGCCCGCGAATGCGGGATGATGGCGCGCAGCGTCTCGGTCTGGGCCCGCTTCGCCCAGCCGTCGCGGCTGGTCTGGGCGGCGGACGCGGCGGCGGCCGAACGGGCGGTGGCGGCGGTGGCGGACGCGGCGCCGACCCTGTTCCAGCTGACCCTGCCGATGATGCCGCCGGAGCAGGGCGCGTCGGTCCAGGACATCTGGGAGCGCGGCTTCTCGCTCACCTACGGCGCCGAGCTGAGGGCCGAGCGCACCGGCAAGGCGCGCTCGGTGGTCGAGGCCGATCCGGAGCGCTACGCCCGCTTCGGGGAGGCGGCGCTGCATGAGGTTGCGATGCGACCGGGCGCGGCACCCGGCGCTGCGGCCGGCCGGCCGGAGCGGATGGCGCGGCGCTGGAAGGGGATGCAGCGCAAGGGCAAGGCGCTGAGCGTGCTGCGGCTCGCCAAGGCGAGCGCGACCTTCGCGGGCGGCGCCGACTATCTCGCCTGGAAGATCAACCGCCACGCCGGCACGGACATCGTGCTCAAGCCCTGGCAGCGGCGCTGGCCCTTGCTCGCCGCCGTCACCCTGCTGCCGCGGCTGCTGAAGCGCGGCGCCATTCGCTAGAGCGGCGCGACAGGGCCGCCGTCACCGCCTCCGACAGGGCCGAGACGGTGAACGGCTTCCTCAGCAGATCGTAGCCGCTGAGGTCGTCGGCATCGCCCGCCTCGCCGACATAGCCGGTGACGAACAGGATCGCGATCCACGGGAAGCGGCGGGCGAGCTCGCGGACCAGCTCGGGGCCGCTCATCTCCGGCATCATCACGTCGGTGACGACCAGCTCGATCCCGTCCTCCCGCTCCAGTATCTCCAGCGCCTCGACGCCGCTCGAGCAGGCGATCGGGCGGTAGCCGAGCTCCTCGAGCGCGCCGACCGTGGCGCGGCTGACCCGCGGATCGTCCTCGACGACGAGGATCCCGGTGCCGGCCGCGGGGCGCGTCTCCACCCGGTCCTGCGGCGCCGCCGCCTCGCCCGCCTCGCCCGCCGTCTCGGCCGAGCGCGGCAGGTACAGGGCGATGGTCGTTCCCTCGCCCGGCTTCGACTGAAGCGTCACGTCGCCGCCCGACTGGCGCGCGAAGCCGAAGATCTGGCTGAGGCCGAGCCCGGTGCCCTTGCCGACCGGCTTGGTGGTGAAGAAAGGCTCGAACACCCGCTCCATGATCTCCGGCGGTATGCCCTGGCCGGTGTCGGAGAGGCCGATCCGGACATATTCGCCGGCCGCGAGTTCGCCCGTTTCGCCGTCGCCGACGGTGACGTTGTCGACCGCGATCTCGAGCCGGCCCTCGCCGTCCATCGCGTCGCGGGCGTTGACCGCCATGTTGAGGATCGCATTTTCGAGCTGGTTGGTATCGACGCGGACGTGCCAATGCTCCTCCGGGAAGCGGGTGACGACGGCGATCCGCTCGCCGATCGACCGGTCGACGAGGTCGAGCATGCCCTCGATCAGCGACGCCGGCGAGGTGGAGACGGGCAGCAGCGGCTCGGCCCGGGCGAAGGCGAGCAGCCGGCGGGTGAGGGCGGCGGCGCGGGTGGCGCCTTCCATCGCATTGTCGAGGTGGAACTCGACCTCGCGCTTGTTGCCGCGCAGCTTGCGCTTGGCGAGGTCCAGCCCGCCGACGATGACGGCGAGCATGTTGTTGAAATCGTGCGCGATGCCGCCGGTGAGTTGGCCGACCGCCTCCATCTTCTGGACCTGGCGCAGCCGCGCCTCGGCCGCCTCCCGCTCCGCCGCCTCGGTCTGCAGCCGCTCGTTCGCCTCGGTCAGCTCGGCCGTGCGCTGCCGCACCGCTTGCTCGAGCTGCTGGGCGCGGCTCGACTCGCTGTGCGCCTCGCGCATCGCCTCGAGCCGGTCGCGCACGGCGCGGAAGGCGAGGGTGCCGAGGATCACGGCACCGAGGCCGATCAGCACCGCGAGCCAGCCGAACCAGTCGGCGAGCTCGTCCGCCCGGTTGCCGGATTCCCGCGTCGCGCTCATCCGGCTGCGCAGGTCGTCCCGCTCGGCGGACGAGATCTCGCCGAGCTTGGCGCGCAGCAGGTCACCCGTCTTGGTTTCTCCGGCCGGGTAGAAGAGCGAGATGCCGCCGAAGCTGCGCTCGGCCTGGGCGGCGGCGGCGGCGCCGAACAGCTCCTGCCCGCGCAATTCGTAGAGCCGGCGCAGCTCGCGGGCACGGGCGAGCTGGTCGGGGTTGGCGCGCGCCAGCCGTTCGAGCTGCCCGATCTGCCGGCCCGCCTGCCGCCACTCGTTATAATAGACGGTGCCGGTGGTGCGCTTCTCGTCGAGCACGTAGCGGCCGAGCGCCGCCTCGGCGCGGGCGATGGTGCCGTCGACCGTGCGGGTGAGCAGCATCACGTCGTAGCTCTGCCGCTCCGAGGCGAGCGCCTCGTCGCGCGCCCGGTTCGACTGGGCGACCATCACCATCAGCGCGATCAGCAGGCCGGTGGCGAGCAGCGCCGCTGCGCTGGCCAGCGCTCCGTGCCACATTCCCAGAGGCCGCGCCTCGGAGGGAGCGTCCGTCTCTTCACCCGCCATGAGGCGAAGGTAGATCAAGGGCGCAGACGTGGAAAGGCGCTTCGCCGCAGGAGGGGAATCGCCCTGGCGCGATTTCGCGCCTCAGCCGAGATATCCGGTCGCTTTTCCGGCCGCCTCGAACATGTCGAGGATGGCGCCGACTTCCTCGGCGCTGTGCTCGGCGCAGAGCGAGCAGCGCAGCAGGTACATGCCGGCCGGCGTGGCGGGGGGGCGGGCCATGTTCACGTAGACGCCCGCTTCGAGGAGCCCCTGCCAGAGCCGCACGGTGGTCTCCTGGTCCGGCAGCAGGATGGCGATGATCGCCGACTGCGCCTCGGGCGTGGCGAGCTCGTAGCCGAGGTCGCGCAGGCCCTGGTGCAGCCGCCGGCTGTTCTCCCACAGATGGGCGCGCTTGTCGCCGGCGTGCATCAGCTTGCGGATCGACGCGGCGGCGGTCGCGACCACGCTCGGCGGCAGCGAGGCGGTGAAGACGTAGGGGCGGCAGACGAGGCGCAGCACCTCGAACTTGGGATGGTTGGAGACGATGAAGCCGCCGACGGTGCCGACCGATTTCGAGAAGGTGCCGACGACGAAGTCGACTTGGTCCTCGACGCCGGCTTCCTCGAACACGCCGCGGCCGTTCTCGCCGAAGAAGCCCATGCCGTGCGCCTCGTCGACCACGACCATCGCGCCGGCGGCCTTGGAGACCGCGACCATCTCCTTGAGCGGCGCGATGTCGCCGAGCATCGAATAGACGCCCTCGAGCACGACCAGGCGGCCGCCCTCGGGCGGCAGGCGGCGCAGGCGCTTTTCGAGGTCCTCGACGCTGTTGTGGCGGAAGCGTACGATCTGGGCGTCGCCCAGCTTGCAGCCGTCGTAGATCGAGGCGTGGCTGTCGGCGTCGAGGACGATATAGTCCTCCTTGCCCGCGATGGTCGACATCAGCCCGAGATTGGCCTGGTAGCCGGTCGAGAAGACCATGGCGTGGTCGGTGCCGTAAAAGTCCTTCAGCGCCTCCTCGCACTCCCTGTGGCCCTGGTAGGTGCCGTTGAGCACGCGGCTGCCGGTGGTGCCCGATCCGAAGGCGTCGAGCGCGTCCTTGCCCGCCTGGATGACCTCCGGATCGAAGGTCATGCCCATGTAATTGTAGGTGCCGAGCAGAATGGTCTCCCGGCCGCGGATGATCGCGCGGGTGGGGGAGAGGACCTTCTCCATGACGAGGCCGAACGGATCGCGCACGCCGGTGTCGAGCAGCGCCTGCCGCTCGGCGATCAGCGCGTCGAATTTCGAGAACAGGTCGGGTCCCGAGGAGGCGGCGATGCCGGTCTCGTCGGCGGGGTCCATCGGCGTGCGGGCGGCTTCGGTCATGGCGCGGCGGCTCAGCCGTCGTTCCTGAGTTCTTCGACCGAGTCGACGAGCTGTCCGACGGTCTCGATCTGGGCCTGCATGTTCATGGTGATGAGGATGTCGAATTCGTCCTCGATCGCGGCGACGAAGTCCATGACGGTAAGGCTGTCCCATTCGAGATCGCCGGCGAAGGTCGTGTCCTCGCGAAGCTCGACGCCCTTCTTGTTGAACGGCTGGATGAGCTGGCTCACCTTGGCGAAGGTTTCTTCTCTGTCGGTCATTCCACGCCCCTTATGGCCGGGCGCACCGTCTGCCAAGCGAATAGGGCCGGATCGTGGCGCGCACGTGCCGGGGCAAAGCGGGTAAAGAAGAATCAACGGAATCGATGTACGAATCGCCAAGACTCGACAAAAGCGGGGACTTTCCTGCTGCCGAACGGGGAATGAGGATGGATTCGAAACGTATACCGCCCGGCGCCTCTCCGCCCGAAGAGGGCGGGCACGATGGGGGCCGGGCCGAAGAGCTGCGCGCCCTCGCGCTGCGCCGCGCCCGCCTCAGCGCGCACATGCGCCGCCACGACAGGCCGCTTTCGAAATAAGCTGGCCGTTCGCGCCGTTTTTACAGACAGGCTTCGAGGTAGGGCTGGTCGAAGCCGAACTGCTTCGCTTTTTCCAGCGTGTAGGGGCGCAGGCCCATCGAGCGATACTCGCCGATGATCTTCCCGTCGGCGGTCTCGTCGAGATATTCGAACTTGAACAGTTCCTGGGTGACGATCACGTCGCCTTCCATGCCGATCACTTCGGTGATGTTGGTGGTGCGGCGCGAGCCGTCGCGCAGGCGCTTCACCTGGACGATGAGGTCGACCGAATCGGCGATCTGGCGGGAAATCGCCTCCTTCGGCACCTTGATGTCCGACATCATCACCATGTTCTCCATACGCGCGAGGCATTCGCGCGGGGAGTTGGAGTGGAGCGTCGCCATCGATCCGTCATGACCGGTGTTCATCGCCGCGAGCAGGTCGAAGCATTCCGACCCGCGGATTTCGCCGAGGATGATCCGGTCCGGCCGCATACGCAGCGCGTTGATGACGAGGTCGCGGATGGTGATCGCGCCCTGGCCTTCGAGGTTGGGCGGACGCGTCTCGAGCGGCAGCCAGTGGGGCT
Organism: Allosphingosinicella sp.; assembly: GCA_046289665.1. Classification (GTDB taxonomy): domain Bacteria; phylum Pseudomonadota; class Alphaproteobacteria; order Sphingomonadales; family Sphingomonadaceae; genus Allosphingosinicella. Next base: position 1,244 of record JBKBVA010000136.1, on the reverse strand, counting down.
GCTGCAGCCGAAGCTCGGCCGCGTCCTCGATGGTGATCACGCGCTCGCCCGGGTCGATCAGCTTCGACAGGGCGTTGAGCATCGTCGTCTTGCCCGAGCCGGTGCCGCCGGAGATGACGATGTTGAAGCGGCTGGCGCCGGCGATCTTGAGGCAGGTCGCCATCTTCTCCGACATCGAGCCGAAATTCTTCATCATGTCGACGGTGATCGGCTTTTCGGAGAACTTACGAATCGAGATCGCCGTGCCGCGCAGCGACAGGGGGGGCACGATGACGTTGACGCGGCTGCCGTCCTGGAGCCTCGCGTCGGCGAGCGGGGTCGTCTGGTCGATGCGGCGGCCGACCTTGTTGACGATGCGCTGGGCGATCTGGAACAGATGCTCCTCGTCGCGGAACTGGATGTTGGCGACCTCGAGCTTGCCGCGGCGTTCGACGAACGTCTGGTTCGGGCCGTTGACCATGATGTCGCTGATCTCCGGATCGGAGAGCAGCTCTTCGAGCGGACCGAGGCCGAGCAGCTCGTCGACCAGCACCTTCTCCAGCGCGAACTGCTCGCGCCGGTTGAGGTTGATCTTCAGTTCGGCGAGCACCTCGCCGATGATCGGCCGGAATTCCTCGGCGAGCTCGTCCTTCGAGAGGGTGGCGGCGGCTTCCGGGTCGACGCGCTCGAGCAGGCGCGGCAGCACCTGCTCCTTGATGCGGTGGATCGAGGCTTCGAAACCTTCGGCGCGCGAGGAAGGCGCTTCGGCCGAGGCGGCCATCCGGTCCGCGAGCCGCGACATCGCGTCGCCGGCGGCGCCGACCGGGGCGACCGCGTCCTCCACCGGGAAATCGGCGGTCTCGATGGCGGGGAACTGGTCGCCGCCCTCTATCGGGGCCGGGCCGATGCTCTTCATCGGCCGCGCGACGCCGAAATTCGGCCTCCCGCTTGTGCCCGCGCCCGCGCCGCCCCGCCGTCCGAATGCACTCATTTCGCCGCGAACCTCGCTGAATTTCGTCAAGAGTAGCCGTCTCGAACTGGTGAATAGGGCGGAAACTTTGACAATTGCCTAACCGCGCGGAAGAGGCGCGGGGGTGACCGCCGTTCGCCCCGCCTTGCTGATCGCCCTTGCCGGATTCGCCACCCTCTCCGTCGGCGATGCGGTGGTGAAGTCGATGGCGGGGGCGTGGCCGGGGACGGCGGTGGCGGCGCTGCGCTACAGCTTCGGCGCGCTGGGCCTCGCCGTCTGGGTCGCGGCGCGGCAC
>JBKBVA010000135.1:0-7196 GCA_046289665.1 Allosphingosinicella sp. | reverse complement strand
CGGGGCACGTCTGCCCCGGCCGACGGAGGGACCGCGGCGCAGCCGCGGGACCGGCCCCTGCCAAAGAGAGATGGCCAAGAAGCTGGAGCAGGAATTGCTCGGCTGAGGCCTTCGTCTCCAAGTGGTACTCGGAGCCGGGTTCTAAAACAGGAAGGGCCGTCCCGGGAGGGGCGGCCATTTTCTCTCGTCTAGCCGGCGACAGAAAGCGGCGCGCGATCGGACTATGGCGACATGGCGCGAGGGGAGAAGCTGCTCGAACGGATGCGGGCCAATCCCCGCGACTGGCGGATCGAGGATGTCGAAACGCTGTGCAGAGCTTTCGGGCTGGATCTCGACCGTCCGTCCGGCGGCTCGCATTACGGCGTCAGCGACCCCACGCAGGAGCACCACGTCACCGTCCCTTTCGGACGGCCGGTCAAACCCGTATATGTCAGAGCGCTCGTCCGCTACGTCGATGCGGTGCGGGCGGCGAGAGAGGATCAGTCATGAGCGACCTTCGCGGCGCATATCGGGTGGTGATCGAGCCCCTGTCGGAGGAGGACGGGGGAGGCTTCATCGCGACCGTGCCGGAGCTTCCGGGCTGCATGTCCGACGGCGAGACCCGGGCGGAGGCGCTCACCAACGTCGAGGACGCGATCGCGACATGGCTCCATTGCGCGCGCAAGATGGGCCGCGCCGTCCCCGAGCCTCAACTTCACCGCTCGGCGGCTTGAGCGCGGAGGCCAAGCAGGGCAGTAGCGAAGAAGCCGGAGCAGGAATTGCTCGGATAAAGAGTGGTACTTTTATCCGGCGTTGAGCCAGGGAACGGGTCGTCGCGAGGCGGCCCCTTTTTTTGGCCCTTCGATGTTCGGAAGACAGCCAGCGGCTCCTTCGGCAGGCTCAGGACAGGCTTTGGAGATCGGCCGGTCCGAGGTTCGGCCCCGATCTTCGCCACTGGCCGGCCGTGGCCGGGTCGCATCCAGTCCGCCGCCGGTGCGACACGCCATCGGCAGGCGACGAGAGACAATTCTCCGGCTGGAAATATGGGCTCCTCGCGCCTATGTCGCTGCCGGAAAGGAGCCGACCCTTGGAGGCCGCCCGACGCAGCCCGCTTCGGACGATATTGCTGTGGCTGATCCTGGCCACCGTGTTCGCGCATGCGCTCCTGCCCGTCGGCTCCCCCCTCGTCCGGACCAGCGGCTCGGCCTTCAGCGCCACCACCGCCGACGTCTCGCTCGCACCTTCGCGCAAGGACAAGGCGGCCGCCTCGGATGAGCAGCACCGGTCCCCGGCCGAAGACGGCAGGGACGACGCGGACGGCCCTGACACCGATCTCGTCGAGAGTGCGTCCACGGGCGGCCTGGAGGCGCCGCGGGCCGAACCTGCGGCCGCGCCTGCTGCGCCAACGCGCGAATCGGCATCCTTTCGCCTGTACGAGGCGCGCGCACCACCTCTCGCCTGATCCTTCCTTCGCATTGTTGCGGGCCTGGCCCAGTCGCGCTCCGGCGCCGGCCTCGCCCACCCCTCCGGCACGGTGCCGGGACGCAAGGGATCACGAGACATGGATATGACGGCCTCTGCCCAGAGGAAGCCGACCGGCGAGGAATTGCGGCAGCCTGTCGCCGGGCTGCTCGCGCGCACCCCGACCATCACCATCGCCGCGGACGCCGAGATCGTGCGGTTCTTCAGGATGGGCCCGCCGCTCCGGGCAGGGCTGCTTCCCTCGGACCGCAGCATCCGCCCGAAGCGCGAGGCGCTCGAGCGGGATCATCCCGGGGAATTCGCTTTGGGCGTGAAGGACGTGGCGGTCGTCGCGCTCATCGTCGGGACGGTCGTGCTGGTCACGATCCTGCTCCGGGACGGCGGTCTGGAAGGCTAAGCCCGATGCCGCACTACACGCCGCTGATCGCCACCATGGTCGCCGCTTTGGTGATGGCCTTCGCGATGGGCGCACTGGCCCACCGGCTGAGGGTCTCCCCGATCGCAGGCTATCTGCTCGCCGGCGTGCTCGTCGGGCCCTTCACGCCGGGCTTCGTCGCCGACGTGCACCTCGCCGCCGAGCTGGCGGAGCTCGGCGTCATCCTGCTGATGTTCGGCGTCGGCCTCCATTTCTCGCTGCGCGACCTGATGGCGGTCCGGCGCATCGCCGTGCCGGGCGCCGTGGCCCAGATCAGCGTGGCGACCCTGATGGGCATGGGGCTCGCCTGGCTTCTCGGCTGGGGACTGCTCGCCGGCTTCTTCTTCGGCCTCGCCCTGTCGGTGGCGAGCACGGTGGTGCTGCTGCGCGCGCTCGAGCTGCGCGGCCTCGTCCAGACCGAGCGGGGGCGGATCGCGGTCGGCTGGCTGATCGTCGAGGATCTGGTGATGGTCCTCGCCCTCGTGCTGCTGCCGGTGGTCGCCGCGACGACGGGCGAGAACGAGGCGACCGGCTCCGCCGTCGCCGCCGCCTTCGCCGGCACCGGCTTCAAGGTCGCCGGCTTCGTCGCCCTGATGCTGATCGTCGGCCGCCGGGTCATTCCGTGGGTGCTGCACTGGGTCGTCCACACGGGCTCGCGCGAGCTGTTCCGCCTCGCGGTGCTGTCGATCGCGCTCGGCGTCGCCTTCGGCGCGGCCTTCGTCTTCGACGTCTCCTTCGCGCTCGGCGCCTTCTTCGCCGGCATGATCCTCGGCGAAACCCAGCTCAGCCGCCGCGCCGCCGAGGAGACGCTGCCGCTCCGCGATGCGTTCGCGGTCCTCTTCTTCGTGTCCGTCGGCATGCTGTTCGATCCCGCCGTCCTGATCGAGCAGCCGCTGCCGCTGCTCGCGACGGTGCTGATCATCGTGATGGGAAAGTCGGTGGCGGCCTTCTGGATCGTGCGGGCGTTCGGCCATACGTCGCAGACGGCGCTGACCGTCTCGGCGAGCCTCGCCCAGATCGGCGAATTCTCCTTCATCCTCGCCGGCCTCGGCACCGAGCTCGGAGTCCTTCCCTCGGAGGGAAGAGACCTCATCCTCGCCGGCTCGATCCTGTCGATCCTCGTCAACCCGTTCCTCTTCTCGCTGGTGGCCGGCCGGGGCTATCGCGCGCGTGCCGCCGCAGAGGAGGACGAAGCGCGGATCGAGGCGTGCCGCGAGGAGCAGCGGGAGAACCATGTCGTCCTCGTCGGCTACGGGCGCGTCGGCCGCCTGATCGCCGGACGGCTGAAGGAGCGGAAGCGCGCCCTGGTGGTCATCGAGGACCAGCCCGATATCGCGCGGCGCGCTCGCGATGACGGGCTCGAGGTGGTGCTCGGCCACGCGACCTTGCCCCACATCCTCAGCGAGGCCGGCGTCGATCAGGCGGCGATGCTGATGATCGCCATTCCGGAAGGATTCGAGGGCGGCGCGATCGCCGAGCGGGCGAAGACGCTGAACCCGGCGCTGCCAATCGTCGCGCGGGCCCACTCGGACGAGGAGGTCGAGCACCTCCGCCGCCTCGGCGCGGACCATGTCGTGATGGGCGAGCGGGAGACCGCCTGGAAGATGTTCGATCTCGCCGCGGCGGTTCGCGCCAAGGCTCGCGCCAGCCGGAACGAGGGAGACTGACATGGACGAAGAACCCGACCGGCCCCCGAGATGGTTCGCACCCGCTGTCTGGGCCGGCATTGCCGCGACGGCGCTGGCCTTCGCGGCCGTCATGACCATGGAAAGCTAGGAGCCCCGACATGGAAGACGACTTCCTGATCACCCGCGAGGGCAAGAGCTGGATTGTGACAGCCCTCAGCGACCGTGCCCTCGAACTGGCCGAGACCGACCCCCGCTTCGAAGGCGCTGAAGCGGAGGTGGAGGCCGAGGCGGTCACCGCTTTCTACAGCGAACTGAATGGCCGCGGCTTCTTCGTCGGCACGCCAAGCGGATTGCCGCCGCAGAGCGGCACGCCGGCACTGCTGCTCGTCGCCCTCTTGCTGATCGTGCTGCTCATACCGCTGCTGCTGGCGGGGCGGATCTAGATGAGGATCGCGACGGCGGCCTTGAGCGCGCGGAGGCAGCCAAACCAGGCTAAGGAGTAGACGAATGAAAGCTCAGGATGACAAATCGGAAATATGTGGGCTCGCGGCCCGCATTGAGGACGTGGCCCAGCTCTACGACGAAGCCGCGGCGAAGGTGGAGGATGCCGACACAGCCTCCTGTCTCGCTGCCCGTGCGAAGTGCCGCCGCCAGATGGCTGATGATCTGCTCGCTCGCGCCGGACTTTCCGGAGAGGCGCCCGGCTCGCTCCTGCCGCTCCCGGAGGCAGTTTGGCTGAAGGCGAGCTCCATTCTGAGCGGATCCGACGAGGCGCTGATGTCCCCTCTGCGCGCGGCCGACCGGCAGCTTCTCGATGCTGTCACGAACTACCTCAAGCATTCCGATGCCTCGGGCCGGCCGGCGGCCGCCGCAAAGCGGCTCCGCGAACGCCTCGAGCGGGAGATCGGCCCGAACGGAGAAAGCGCCGCGCCGCAAGTCCAGCCCGGCTGAGCATAAGCGGCAACTCCTGTGGCCCCGCGCCGTTAGGCTTCCATCCCCCTGGAAAGGAAGCCCTTGAAGGACATTTTCACCGGTTCGCTCTTCTCGGAAATCGCAGCCCTGCTGATTCTGGCCGGGGCAGTAGGGCTGGTCGGTCACCTCCTCAGGCAGCCGCTCGTCGTCAGCTACATCGTGGTGGGGATCCTCGCCGGCCCTGCGGCGCTCGGCCTCGCCCGCTCCGAGGGACCGCTGGAGCTTCTCTCCGACCTCGGCATAGCCGTGCTCCTGTTCCTGGCCGGCCTGAAGCTCGACTACCGCCTCATCCGCTCCCTCGGCTTCGTCTCGGTGACGACAGGGCTGGGACAGGTTCTCTTCACGTCGGTCTTCGGCTTCCTGATCGGTCTTGCGCTGGGGTTCGGCACGACCGCCAGCCTCTACATCGCGGTCGCGCTGACCTTCTCCAGCACGATCATCATCGTGAAGCTTCTCACCGACAAGCGCGAGTTGGATTCTCTTCACGGCCGCGTCGCCCTGGGCTTCCTGATCGTTCAGGACATCGTCGTCGTCCTCTCCATGGTGGTCCTGTCGACGATGGGGATGGGCGCGGCAGCCGAGGGCGAGGGCATGTCCGTCACCGGCGCGCTGACGGCAGCGGCGATCATGGTTTGCATCGTCGTGCTCATCGTGCGCTACGCCGCCACCCCGCTGACGCGGCGGCTGGCTGAGAGCCAGGAACTGCTGATCCTCTTCGCGATCGGCCTCGCCGCGCTGTTCGCCGCGATCGGCGAGTATCTGGGTCTCGGCCTCGAGCTCGGAGGACTTCTGGCGGGCGTGTCGCTCGCCTCCACGCCCTACCGCGACTCCATCGCCTCGCGGCTGGCGCCGCTCCGCGACTTCCTCCTGCTCTTCTTCTTTCTCGTGCTCGGCACCCAGCTCGACCTCGGCGTCCTCGGCGAGAATGTCCCGGCAGCGCTGATCCTCTCGGCCTTCGTGCTGATCGGAAATCCACTGATCGTCCTCATCATCATGGGGATGATGGGCTATCGCAAGCGGACCGGCTTCCTCGCCGGCCTCACCGTCGCCCAGATCAGCGAGTTCTCGCTGATCTTCATCGGCATGGGCGTGGCGCTGGGGCAGGTAACCGAGGCCGAACTCGGCCTCGTCACCTTGGTGGGGCTGATCACCATCGCCGCCTCGACCTACATGATCACCTACTCGCACCGGCTCTACGACCTGTTGGAGCCGCTGCTCGGCCCGTTCGAGCGCAAGAATCCGGTGCGGGAGGAGGCAGACGAGCAGCGGGAGAAAAAGGAGCCGCCGGCCGTCATCCTGCTCGGGCTTGCCGGTCTCGGCGGCGCGCTGGCGGCCCGCCTTCTCGAGAAGAAGGTGCCGACGCTTGCAGTCGACTACGATCCCGCTGCCGTCGAAAAATGGCAGGAGCGCGGCCTCGACGCCGTCTACGGAGACGTATCAGACCCGGAATATCTGGCCGAGCTGCCGCTGGAGGCGGCGAAGTGGGTGATCTCCACGGTCAGCCATCACGGCCCCGACGTGACTGCCCTCGACCCGCGGCGAACGCTGCTGCGGACGCTGGAGACGGAAGGCTTTGAGGGCCGCGTCGCGATCGCCGTCTATCGCCATTCGGAGGTGGAGCAGATCGAGGGGGCCGGCGCCGACATCGTCCTTGAGCCGTTCGAGGATGCTGCCGATACCACCTTGGAAGCTGTGCTGGGCAGTCTTGAGGATTCGGACGGGACCCAGGCGGCGCGCTTCGGGGACGAGGGGGGCAAACCGCCCGGAGCCGAAAGCTGATATGATCGCCAGGCGCCTCCTGCCTTGCCGCCACAGTGCCCGCACCGACGCCCTCATGGGTCGATCGGCTTAATCCGTTGCTCGGCCCCCGTGGGTAGATTTGCGTGGTTAAAGGAACGGCAACCGGGTTTGCCAAATCGCAAAGGGTCGCGGCGGCGCGGGCGGTATTCCGGGCCGGCGTTCGCAGCCCGCGAGCGCGGGCCGCTCCCGGCGAGCGGCAGGAGCACCACAGGGAGAACCACCATGCGCATTCGCAACCTTCTCGCCGCCACCACCCTCGCGGCGGGCCTCACCATCGCCACCCCGGCGCTGGCCCAGACCACCGGCGTCGACGAGGACGGCCCCGGCTCGGCGGACAACAACGTGTTCGTCGACGACACCGCCAACGACTTCCTCGACCTGCTGTCGCACAACGACCTCGCCAACGGCAACAATCGCGACAATGACGACAACGGCAACAATCGCGACAACGAGACCGACACCACGGCCGACCACGGCTCCTACGCCGTGTCGCGCGGCAGCGAGATGCAGCAGACCTGGATGTCGACGAGCGGCGGCTCGCAGGCGGCGTCGCACGGCGGCGAGATCCAGAACGGATCGAACATCGTCGCCGAGCAGACGCTCATCGCGATCAACGCCAACTCGCAGCTCGACGAGGTCGTCGACCTCGACGGCGAGGACGCCAGCGAGACCGCGGTCGGCTACAACAGCGGCAACAACAACGTCAGCGGCAACGCGTTCGCGGCCTATGCCGGCATCCTCAACCAGGCGTGGAACACCGGCATCAACTCCAACGCGCAGGCGGCCACCAACATCGCCGCCCAGGGCACCGTCAACTTCGGAACCGGCAACAGCAATGCCAGCGACGGCGGCGGTTCGGGCGGCGGCGGCGACTGACGGCCTCCCCACCTTGCCGGGCCGGTCCCCTGCCGGCCCGGCAC
>JBKBVA010000134.1:0-7204 GCA_046289665.1 Allosphingosinicella sp. | reverse complement strand
GAGGTCAGGCAATCGAGCGCGCGCCGCGCATCCGCCTCGCCGCCGCCGAGCCGGAAGGGGGCCGCGGGGGTGGTCGAGGGCGGGGCGAGCATCGCCGCCGCCTGCGTCCAGCGCGCCTCCTCCGCGGGCGCCAGCCGCCCGAGCGAGGAGACCGGCATCGGATTGGCTTCGACGAAGGAAAAGCCGGGCATGGACGCCCCTTCGGCCGCGACCGCCGGGGGCGGGGCGAGATGCGCGACGCCGAGCGGCGGCGGGACGCAGGAAGCGCTGGCCAGCAGCAGCGGAGTCGCCAGCAGCTTTTTGCGGGAAGGCAGGGTCACGTCGTCGCGCCATGGCCGTTGAAGGGCAGGGGCGCCTTTACGCCCGCCGGGTAAGCAAGCGGTTAACCAGAGCGGGAGGAACCGCCGCCGCCGCCCTCCCGTTCAGCGCGACCGCCATCCTCCCTTATTCGCTGCGCGCACGGGCCGGCGCTCCGGTGGCGTGGGACGAGGTGCCGGGGCTGGAGAGCGCCGCCGCCTTCACCATCGCGGACGCGGCCGCCTTGCGGGCGCGGGCGGAGAGCCGGGCGCTGCGCGGCTGGGGCGCGGCCGACCAGGCGCTGCCCTTGCTCGGCTGAGCCGTCCCGCCGCGGGACCCGGCGGCTTCAACCCGGCCCTCGGCTTGTGTTAACGTCTTCCCATGGCTCGCCTTTCAATCGGATTCGCCGCGCTCGCCGCGCTCGCCTCCTGCGAGCAGGCGTCGGCGCCGGTCGCGCCGCCCGCCTTGGCCGCGGCGCCCGCCGAGCCGGTGCTGCTGCCGGCCGAGATCGCCGATTTCTACCGCGCCCGCGGCAGCCGCCCGCTCTGGGTCACGCGAGCGGGCCTGCGTCCCGAAGCCCTGACCCTCGCCGCGGCGATCGCCGCCGCCGCCGACCACGGCCTCGATCCGGAGCGCTACGGCGCCGCCGACATCGCCCGCGCCGTCGAGGCGGCGAAAGGTGGCGATCCGCATGCGCTCGCCCGTGCCGACCTCCTCCTCTCGCGCGCCTTTCCGGCCTTCGTGCGCGACCTTCGGCTTCCGTCGGCGACGGACAGGATCACCTGGGTCGATGACGAGCTGAAGCCGCAGGCGCCGGAGGCCCGGGCGCTGCTCGACGCCGCCGCCGCCGCGCCGTCGCTCGCCGACCATCTCGCCGCCGCGACGCGCATGAACCCGCTCTACGAGAGCCTGCGCCGCGGCCACGCCCAATGGCGGGCGAAAGGCGGCGGCACCGCGGCCGAGGAGGCGCAGATCCGCGCCAATCTGGAGCGCGCCCGCGCGATCCCGGCCGACGCGCCGCGCTACCTCATCGTCGACGCCGGCTCGGCGCGGATGTGGATGGTGGAAAAGGGCAGGGTAGAGGGGCCGATGCGGGTGATCGTCGGCACCCCGGCCATGGAAACGCCGGCCATGGCGGGCCTCATCCGCTACGCCGCGCTCAACCCCTATTGGAACCTGCCGCCGGACCTCGCGCGCGAGCGCGCGAAGCGGGTGCTGCGCGAGGGACCCGCCTTCCTCGCCCGTGAGCGGCTCGAGATCCTCTCCGACTGGTCGGACGACGCCCGGGTGGTGACGCCCGCCTCGGTCGACTGGCGCGCGGTGGCGTCCGGCAGGCGCGACCTGCGCATGCGCCAGCGCCCGGGCCGCGGCAATGCGATGGGCGAGGTCAAGTTCATGCTGCCCAACGAGCTCGGCATCTACCTCCACGATTATCCGGACAAGAGCCTGTTCGCCCGCGCCGACCGGCGGATCAGCTCGGGCTGCGTCCGGCTGGAGGATGCGCCGAAGCTCGCCCGCTGGCTGTTCGGCGGCGAGGTGCCGAAGCCGAAGGGTCCGCGCCCGGAACAGCATGTCGATCTGCCGGAGCCGGTGCCGGTCTACATCACCTATCTCACCGCGTTGCCGGATCCGAAGGGGCGGGGGATCGCGCTGCGCCCGGACCCCTATCGGCGCGACCGGGCGATGCTGGCGCGGATGGAGAAGCAGGCAGGCCGCGGCTGAGGCGGAATCGCAGCCGCGCCGGGGCCGGAATTTACCATTTGCACACTCTCCTCCCGCTAGGGTCGTGGCGGGCAAATCCGCCGCCGCCAGCAGCGACAGGAGTCAAGGAGGGGTGCTTCACGTCGACCGCAGCGCGCTCACGCGCGACTCCCGGCCGCTGGGCGTTTGCGCCGGCGGCCCCGAAGCGGTCGCCTCGGTCGGCGCCGCGCTTGCCGCCGCGCAGATCGGCGTCTTCCAGATCGACACGCAGAGCGGCCTTTCCACCTGGGATTCGGTGACCGGCGAGATCCTCGGCCGGGGGGCGGTGGCGCAGACCGAGCCGACGATGCTCCCCGTCCACCCCGACGACCGCGCCGAGGTCGCGCGCCGCATCGCCCTCAACGTGCGCGGCATCGGGGAGCGCGACGTCGACGTCCGCATCGTCCGGCCGAACGGCGAGATACGCTGGGTGCGCAGCACCACGCGTCCGCCCCTGGGGCGCGAAGGCGAGCATCGCTGGCTGACCGGCGTCGTCACCGACATTACCGACCGCAAGATGGCCGAGCTCGCCCTCGTGGAGAGCCAGCGCCAGCTCTCGACGCTGATCGATAACCTTCCCGGCATCGCCTATCGCTGCTCGGTCGAGATTCCGTGGCGGATGTCCTACATTTCCGAAGGGATCGAGGCGCTGACCGGCTATCCGGCCGGGGACTTCACCGAGGGCGGCCTCGCCTGGGCCTCGCTCGTCCATCCCGACGACACCGTGATCGACGGCGAGGTCGCGACCGGCATCGCCGAGAAAAGGATGTTCTCGGTCGTCTACCGCATCTTCCACCGCGACGGCTCGATCCGCTGGGTGAGGGAGCAGGGCCGGGCGATTTACGACGCCGAGGGCGAGCCGGTCTTCCTCGAAGGCTTCATCGGCGACATCACCGAGCAGAAGCAGGCCGAGGCCGAGATGCGGGCGACCTCGGAGCGGCTCGCCTCGGTGCTGGAGGGGACGCTCGACTGCGTCTACTCGATGGACCGCGACTTCCGGATCACCTACCTCAACGAGAATGCGCGGCGGCAATTCGCCAAGCCGAACCTGATCGGCCGGCGCATCCGCGAAGTCATGCCCGGATCCGAAGCCTCGCAATTCGCCGATTGCTATCGCCGCGTGATGGAGACGAGGCGCTCCGAATCGATCGAGGCCTATTTCCCGCCCGACAATGCCTGGTTCGAGGCGCATGTGACGCCGAGCGAGGACGGCATCACCATCTTCTACCGCGACATCACCGACCGCAAGGCGGCCGAGGAAGCGCTGAAGGAGAGCACCAGCCGCGCCCTCTCGATCCTCGATTCGGTGCCGCACCTCATCTGGTCGGCCGATGCCGAGGGCCGGCTGCAATATCTTTCCAACCAGTGGCAGGCGCACTCCGATGCGGGGCCGACCGACTATCTGAACGGCGGCTGGTTCGAGGCGGTGCACCCGGACGACCGCGACCGCGTGATCGCCGCCTGGCAGGAGTCGGTCGCGACCGGCGATCCCTATGAAGTCGAGCTGCGCTTCCTGAGCGACAAGGGCGATTACGTCTGGCTGCTGATCCGCGCCGTCGCGAAGCGCAGCGAGGCGGGCGAGATCCTCTGCTGGTACGGTACCTGCACCGACATTCACGAGCGCGTGCTCGCCAAGCAGAGCCTCGCCAAGACCCAGGCTTTCCTCGAGCGGCTGATCGCCGCCTCGCCCGACAACATCATGCTGCTCGACCGCGAAGGCCGGCTGCGCTTCGCCAACGAGGCTGCCGAGCGGAGCCTCGGCGTGCGCATCGGAGAGCCGATGGCGGGGCGGCAATGGGCCGGCCTCGTCACCCGCGCCGGCCGCGCCGCGGCAGCCGGCGCCATCGCCGAGGCGCTCGCCGGCCGCCCCGGCCGCTTCACCGCCGAGCTCGCGCTCCCCGGCCAGCCGCGCAAATGGTGGGACGTCTCGGTCACCGCGGTGCGCGAGGAGGGGGCCGAGGAATCCGACCTGCTCGTCGTCTCGCGCGACGTCACCGTCCAGAAGGAGGCCGAGGAGCGGGCGCAATGGTCCGCCAACCACGATTTCCTCACCAAGCTGCCCAACCGCCACCGCCTCCAGCAGCGGCTCGACGAACTGCTCGCCGATCCCGCGGCGATGAAGAAGGGCTTCGCGCTGCTTCTCCTCGACGTCGACCAGTTCAAGGCGGTGAACGACAATCTCGGCCACGACGCCGGCGACGCCTTGCTGTGCGCGATCGCCGAGCGGCTGACCAGCGCGGCCCGCGACGACATCGTCGCCCGGCTCGGCGGCGACGAATTCGCGATCCTGCTCGAAGACGTGGCGGAGCCGGAGCAGCTTTCCGCCGCGGTCGAGCGGATGATGCGGCAGCTCGCCGAGCCCTGCGCCTATCAGGGCAAGCTGATCGACTGCCAGGCCAGCATCGGCGCCAGCATCTACCCCGAGCACGGCCGCGAAAAGGCGGAGCTGCTGAAACATGCCGACATCGCCTTGTATTCGGCCAAGGCGACCGGGCGCGGCTGCTGGAAGCTGTACGACCCGCAGCTGCGCGCCGAGATGCAGAAGCGCCAGAGCATGGTGGGCCTCGCCCGCACCGCGCTCACCGACGATCTCATCGTGCCGCACTACCAGCCCAAGGTGGACATGCGCAGCGGCGCCGTCGCCGGCTTCGAGGCCCTGCTGCGCTGGGACCATGCCGAACGCGGCGTGCAGAGCCCGGCCACCATCTCCGCCGCCTTCGAGGACCTGACCCTCGCCACCGAGATCAGCGACCGGATGATCGCCAGGGTGCTCGCCGACATGTCCGGCTGGCTCGACCGCGGCGTCGCCTTCGGCAGCGTCGCGATCAACGCGGCGGCGGCCGAGTTCCGCCGCGGCGACTTCGCCGAGCGGCTGCTCGAGCGGCTCCACCGCTGCGGCATCCCGCCCTGCCTGCTCCAGCTCGAGGTCACCGAGACCGTCTTCCTCGGCCGCGGCGCCGAGCATGTCGAACGCGTCCTCCAGACGCTGTCCGCGGCCGGTTTGCGCATCGCGCTCGACGATTTTGGCACCGGCTACGCCTCGCTCTCGCACCTCAAGCAATTTCCCGTCGACCTCATCAAGATCGACCGTTCGTTCGTCTCGGGCCTGCAGAGCGACGTCGACGACCGGGTGATCGTCGACGCGGTGATCCGCCTCGGCCACAGCTTGGGGCTGGACGTGGTCGCGGAAGGGATCGAGACCGCCGAGCAGCGCGACGCGCTCCTCGCTCTGGGCTGCGCCTACGGCCAGGGCTGGCTGTTCGGCCGCCCGGTCCCGGCGGCCAGCCTCGCCGCCATCGTCGAAGCGATCGCCGCCGACGCGGCCCGCAAGGCGGCCTGAGCCGCCGCAGCCCATGCCCCCGGGGCAGGCCGCACTCTCGCCCGCCGCTCCTGCGCCAGGCGCGGCGGCATGGGTCCTAGCGAGGCGTAGTCACTGGTGTCCGCCGGCCTTTTCTACCCGCGCCAACAAGCGGTCGATCCCGGCCACCGCCTCCGGCTCCTCCAGCGTCGGGGCGTGGCCGACGCGGGGGACGGTGACGGCTTCCATCGCCGGATTTTCAGCCAGCATCCGCGCCACCGTCGCTTCGCTCAGCAGGTCGGACAGCTCGCCGCGGACGAGCAGGGAGGGGATGCCCTTCAGGCCCTGGAATGCCTTCCACAGGTCGAAGCCCGTGTCGCCACCCGGCGCGCGGAACGGCTCGGCGATGCGCATGTCGTAATCGAGCACGATGCGCCCGTTCGAGGAGAGTTTGGCGAGCCTCTTGGCGTAGACCAGCCACTGCTCGATCCCCCAATCGGGGTAGCGGTCCCCCTGCGCGTCGGCGATGGCGCGGGCGGCGTGGAGCCAGGTCGGCCAGTTCTGCGAACGCCCGACATAGCCGCGGATCTTGTCCAGGCCCCGCGCTTCGAGCACCGGGCCGATGTCGTTGATCAGCGCCCCGGCGATGCGGCTGTCGTCGCGCATCGCCAGCAGCATGGTGACGAGCCCGCCGAGCGAGGTGCCGAACAGGACGAACCGCTCCAGCGCCAGCTCCCGGATCAGCGCCTCGATATCCTGCATGTAGGTGAGCGGGACGTAGGTCATCGCGTCCTTGGCATAGGCGCTCTCGCCCCGCCCGCGCAGCTCCACGCAGATCAGCCGCCAGTCGCCCGCCAGCCGGTCGGCGACCCCCTCGAAGTCGCGGGCGTTGCGGGTGAGGCCGGGGATGCAGATGATCGGCGGGCGGTCGGCGCGTCCGGGATAGTCGCGATAGTGCAGCCTCAGGCCGTCATTCGACCACCAATAGCCGTCGGTCCACTCCGCCATGCCGCCTCCCGTTTCGCTTCCGGTCCATATGCGCGGAACGGGGGCGGGAGCAATCGCGGATGATCAGGCGCCGCCTTCGCCGGTCAATGCGGGCCCTGAGGCGAGGTTCCGGCGGAACCCATAAGAGAGGCGCACGGTTGGGACCGGATGCCCCATCTTCCGTCCCCGTCGCCCTACCGCCCCGACCCCGCCATCGCCGTGCTCGGCGACGCCTTCTACGATCCGGTCGAGGCGGCCGATTTCCCGCAGACCCTCCTGCGCTTCCGCAACGACCGCTGGGCGCCGGCCGTGGGGCTGGAAAGTTTGGACGACGAGGCTTGGCTCCGCCATTTCGGCCGCTTCGCGCCGCTGCCCGACAATCTCCCCCGGCCGCTGGCGCTGCGCTATCACGGCCACCAGTTCCGCACCTACAATCCCGACATCGGCGACGGCCGCGGCTTCCTGTCCGCGCAGCTGCGCGACGGGGCGGACCGGCTGCTCGATCTCGGCACCAAGGGATCGGGCCAGACGCCCTACAGCCGCTTCGGCGACGGCCGGCTGACGCTGAAGGGCGGCGTGCGCGAGGTGCTGGCGACCGAGATGCTGGAGGCGCTGGGCGTCGAGACCTCGAAGACCTTCTCGCTGATCGAGACCGGCGAGGCGCTGGAGCGCAACGACGAGCCCTCGCCGACGCGCTCGGCCGTGCTCGTCCGCCTGCAGCACAGCCACATCCGCATCGGCACCTTCCAGCGCCTCGCTTATTTCGAGCAGGCGGACGAGATGCGCGCGCTCGCCCACTCCGCTGGCGTGCGTCTCGTCGCCGAGACCCGCCAAAAGCGACACCTCCCCGATGTCGCCACCTACATCGGCAAAGGCAAAGCC
>JBKBVA010000133.1:0-7211 GCA_046289665.1 Allosphingosinicella sp. | reverse complement strand
GAGTTGGGGAAGGGGGGGGGTAGGCGCCTCCCCCCCGCCCAAGGTGCCGGCGATGGACGTGCTGCGCGAAAAGCCGCTGGGCGTGCTGGTCGGATCGGGCCTGAGGCTGGGCGAGAATATCAGCTATTACATCATCACCGTCTTCTCGATCACCTACCTCACCGAGGTGGCGGCGGAGACCAGGAGCACGGCGCTCAACGCGATCCTGATCGGGGCGGTCCTCCATTTCGCGGCTATCCCCTTGTTCGCGCGTCTTTCCGACGCGATCGGGCGGCGCATCGTTTACGCGTTCGGCGCGCTCGGGCTCGCCGGCTTCACCTTCGCCTTCTTCCCGATGCTGGCGAGCGGGGACGCGCTGGCGATCGTCGCGGCGATCACCATCGCGCTCGTCCTCCACGGCGCGATGTACGGACCGCAGGCGGCCTTCATCTCGGAGCTGTTCCCGACCCGCATCCGCTATTCGGGCGCCTCGATCGCCTACCAGCTGACCTCGATCGTCGCGGGATCGCTGGCGCCGATGATCGCGCTCGGCCTCTACCAGTGGAGCAAGAGCTGGGTGCCGATCGCGGTGTATGTGGGCGTCGCCTGCCTGGTGAGCGGCGTCACCGCCCTGCTCGCCCGCGAGACCAAGGGCATCGACCTCGCCGCCATCCGCTAGGAACGCTCAGCCGAGCCGGACGGGGGTGCCGAGCGTCCTGGCGATGAGCGAGTCGAGCTCGGCGAGGGTGAAGGGCTTTTCGAGCACCGAGGCGTCGTCGCCGGCCGCGTCGCGGAGCGCGCGGAGCGCCCCGTGGCCGGTCGAGAAGACGACGGGAATGGTCGGATCCGCCTCGGCGATCCGCCGCGCCACCTCGGTGCCGTCCATCTCCGGCATCACATAATCGAGGACGACGAGGGCGGGCCGCTCTTCGGCGACCATGGCGAGCGCGCTCGGCCCGTCCGCCGCCTCGGCGACCCGGTAGCCGAGCTCCTCCAGCGCGCGCCGGATGGTGGCGCGCACCCCTTCATCATCGTCGACAATCAGGATCATTTCGAGGCCTCTTGGAACGGGCGATGCCGGTTCCCTATTCCGCGGCCTCGGTCAAGGGGTGCGACACTTTCGCGAGTTCGGCGAAGGCATCGGGATAGGCGGCATATTCGGCGACGTGGCGGCGGCGGTAGGAGGCGCCGGGCGAGGGCCGGGCCGGCGGCGGAGGCACGGCCGGGATCCAGCGCGGCCTCCCGTCGGGGCGTGCGACCACCATCTGGTGGAACCACTCGCCGACATAGGAGCCGTCGAAGCGATGGACGCGCGAGCCGAGGATCCGGCCCAGCGGCCGCCCGTCGAGCGCGTAGATGGAGGTTTCGAACACGAACCCCACCGGCTCCCCGCCGGTGTTGTAGACATACATCGTCATGAATTGCCCCGTAAGCACCCGGCGGCCCGCCCGACCGGTGCGGCCCAAACTCGGCCCGGCGGCTGTACGGCAGGTGAACGAGATGGGGGTTTGGGAGGCGGGACCGGGGGCGTGGCGACAAAGCGTGGGACAGGTCCGACGATGTGTTGAGCGGGCACGGAGCGGCGGGCTGGGAAGCCGGTGCGCGGGGGAGAAAGGGCAGGCTGAGGGGGGCGGCGTTCGAGGCTGTTCTCTGACTCAGGACCCCCTCACCCCAACCCTCTCCCCGCCGGGGAGAGGGGGGAGGCCGCGCGCTTCGCCTCTTCAGACCGGGGCGCCGCTGACCTTGCGGTGGTGCCAGGCGAAGACGGCGAGGGCGCCGCGGTGGGGGCGCCAGGGCTCGGCGAGGTCGCGCAGCGCGCGTTCGGTGGGCTTTTCGGCAAGGCCCAAGATGTTGCCGATCTCGATCTGGACGGCGAGGTCGCCGGCCGGCCAGATGTCGGCGCGCCCCTCGGCGAAGAGCAGATAGATTTCCGCGGTCCAGCGGCCGATGCCCTTGACCCGCACCAGCTCGGCGATCGCCTCCTCGTCATCCTCGGGAAGCGCGGCGAAATCGAGCCGGCCGGAGACCACTTCCTCGGCGAGGCTGCGCGCATAGGAGGCCTTCTGGCGCGACAGGCCGGCGGCGCGCAGCGCCTCGTCGGAGGCGGCGAGCAGCTTG
Source organism: Allosphingosinicella sp. (assembly GCA_046289665.1). Classification (GTDB taxonomy): domain Bacteria; phylum Pseudomonadota; class Alphaproteobacteria; order Sphingomonadales; family Sphingomonadaceae; genus Allosphingosinicella. The sequence continues at coordinate 5,114 of JBKBVA010000133.1, read as the reverse complement.
TCCGGCGCCGGCGGATCGCCCACCTCGGCGGTCAGCTTCGCCCACATCGAGGCGGCCGCCTTGATCGAGACCTGCTGGCCGACGATGGCGCGCAGCAGGGTGTGGTAGCCGGGCGTGCTGATCCTCGGCTCGGGATAGCCGGCCCGCGCCAGCGCCTGCGCCAGAGCGGGCTCCCGCGCCGCCAGCGCGTCCAGCGCCGTCTTCAGCCCGTCCGACGATATACCCACGCGCGCCCTCCCCTTGCATACGCCCCGCCGCCTAGCATAGGTCCGCGCCGCACGCGTCCCGCAAAAACCACGCACAGGAAGACCATGCCCCAGCTTACCATCGTCGCGCGCGACGGCAGCGAGAAGACGATCGACGGCAAGGCCGGCTGGAGCGTCATGGAGAATATCCGCGACGCCGGCTTCGACGAATTGCTCGCTTTGTGCGGCGGCTGCTGCAGCTGCGCGACCTGCCACGTCCATGTCGACGCCGACTGGCTGGACAAGGTGGGGCCGGCCGGGGCGGACGAGGACGACCTGCTCGACAGCTCCAGCCACAAGGGCGCGAACAGCCGCCTCTCCTGCCAGATCGAATTCGACGACGCGCTGGACGGGCTGCGCGTCACCATCGCACCCGAGGATTGAGACCATGAAGACCAGAGCCGCCATCGCCGTCGCCCCCAACGCGCCGCTCGAGATCCACGAGGTCGACCTCGAAGGTCCGAAGGAAGGCGAGGTGCTGGTCGAGATCATGGCGACCGGCGTCTGCCACACCGACGCCTACACGCTGGAAGGCAAGGATTCGGAAGGCATCTTCCCGTCGATCCTCGGCCACGAAGGCGCGGGAATCGTGCGCGAGGTCGGCGCGGGGGTGACCTCGGTGAAGCCGGGCGACCACGTCATCCCGCTCTACACGCCGGAGTGCCGGCAGTGTAAATCGTGCCTGTCGCAGAAGACCAACCTGTGCACCGCCATCCGCGGCACGCAGGGCAAGGGGCTGATGCCGGACGGGACCAGCCGCTTCCGGCTCGGCAACGACGTCATCCACCATTATATGGGCTGCTCGACCTTCTCGAACTTCACGGTGATGCCGGAGATCGCGCTGGCCAGGGTGCGGCCGGACGCGCCGTTCGAGACGATCTGCTATATCGGCTGCGGCGTGACGACCGGCGTCGGCGCGGTGATCTGGACGGCGGGGGTGGAGCCCGGCTCGAACGTCGTCGTCTTCGGGCTGGGCGGCATCGGCCTCAACGTCATCCAGGGCGCGAAATTGGTCGGCGCGGACCGGATCGTCGGCGTCGACATCAACCCGGCGAAGCGCGCGATGGCCGAGGCGTTCGGCATGACCGACTTCATCAACCCGGCCGAGATCGGCTTCGACAAGGTGGTGCCGGCGATCCTCGACCTGACCGACGGCGGCGCCGACTACAGCTTCGACTGCACCGGCAATACCGACGTGATGCGCCAGGCGCTGGAATGCTGCCACCGCGGCTGGGGGGAGAGCATCATCATCGGCGTCGCCGAGGCGGGGCGCGAGATCGCGACGAGGCCGTTCCAGCTCGTCACCGGACGGGTCTGGAAAGGCTCGGCTTTCGGCGGCGCGCGCGGGCGCACCGACGTGCCCCGGATCGTCGACTGGTACATGGACGGCAAGATCGCGATCGACCCGCTCATCACCCACAAGATGCCCTTGGACGACATCAACACGGCGTTCGACCTGATGCATGCCGGCGAGAGCATCCGGAGCGTAATCGTTTACTAACGCCGCGCCGCTAGAGCGGCGGGCATGGGTAAGTTCGAAGCGCGATACCAGGACGGCGCCTATCTCTCCGAGACCGGCGACTGGCACGAAGGCGACGCCGCATGGAAGGCGGGGCACGTCCGCGCGATGATCGCCGAGGCCGGCCTCTCGCCGCGCCGCATCGCCGACACCGGCTGCGGCACCGGCGGCGTGCTCGCCCAGCTCCAGGCGATGCTGCCGCCCGGCACCGACTTCACCGGCTACGAGCTGTCCGACTCCGCCTTCCCGATCGCGGCGGCACGGGGCAACGCGCATCTGAACTTCGTCCACGGCAGCCCGATCGGCGGCGAGGCGCGCTACGACCTGATGCTGGCGCTCGACGTGTTCGAGCACGTGCCGGACTATCTCGGCTTCCTCTCGGACCTGCGGGCGACGGCCGAGCGCTTCATCTTCCACATTCCGATCGACCTGTCGCTGCGCGCGCTGCTGCTCGACCTGCCGATGCAGCACCGCCGCAGCGTCGGCCACCTCCATTATTTCACCACCGCCACGGCGCGGGCGACGCTCGAGGATTCGGGCTACCGGATCCTGCGCGCCCGCCACACCCATGCGATCATGCAGCCGCCGCCCCGGCGGCTCGGCGCGAAGCTGCGCCGCGCGCCGCACGCCTGGCTGTTCAAGGCGAGCCCTGAGCGGTGCGCCGCCTGGCTCGGCGGCTGTTCCTGGCTGGTCTTGGCCGAGCCGATCCGGCAATAGGCGCCCTCCCGCCCCGCGACGGGGCACGAGGAGAGGAGCCGATGGAGACCGTATCGACCGCCCGCGCCTTCGGCGGCACCCAGAGCGTCCATCGCCACGCCAGCCGCGCGACGGGGACGGACATGACCTTTTCCGTCTACCTGCCCCCGCAGGCCGAGGCGGGCGCGCCCCTGCCGGTGATCTGGTATCTTTCCGGCCTCACCTGCACCCACGCCAACGTCACCGAGAAAGGCGGCTTCCAGCGGGTCTGCGCCGAACTCGGCCTGATCTTCGTCGCGCCCGACACCAGCCCGCGCGGGCCGGAGGTGGCGGACGACCCGGCCTACGATTTCGGCCAGGGCGCCGGCTTCTACGTCGATGCGACCGAGGCGCCTTTTGCGGCCCATTACCGCATGTACAGCTACATAGCGGACGAACTTCCCGCGCTGATCGAAGCGCATTTCCCGGCCGACATGGCGCGCCAGGCGGTGACCGGCCATTCGATGGGCGGCCACGGCGCGCTGACCCTGGCGCTGCGCAACCCGGACCGCTTCCGCAGCGTCTCCGCCTTCGCGCCGATCGTCGCGCCCGGGCAGGTGCCGTGGGGGGAGAAAGCGCTCGGCGGCTATCTCGGCCCCGACCGCGCCGCTTGGCGCGCCCACGACGCCGTGGCGCTGATCGAGGACGGGGCGCGGGTCGATGAAATCCTGGTCGATCAGGGCACTTGCGACAGCTTCCTCGAAAAGGAGCTGAAGCCGGAGCTGCTCGCGGCGGCGTGCCGGGAGGCCGGCATCGCGCTCACCCTGCGCATGCAGGAAGGCTACGACCACAGCTATTATTTCATCGCCACCTTCATGGAGGACCACCTGCGCTGGCACGCCGCGCGGCTGGGGGGATGATCGGACGGCCTCGTCGCCCACTCCTCGTCACCCCGGGCTTGACCCGGGGTCCACCTTCTTCCACCGCGCGGGCCGTAAGGTGGATGCCGGATCAGGTCCGGCATGACGATAGAGTAACGATGCCCAGCCCCCTCCTCTCCACGCTGATCGAGGCCGCGCTCGCCGCGGGGGAGGAGATCGCGCGGATCTATGCCGAGGGCTGCGCGGCGGAGGAGAAGCTCGACGGATCGCCGGTCACGATCGCCGACCGCCATGCCGAGCTGATCATCCTCGAGCGGCTGTTTCGCGCCTTTCCGGACGTACCGGTGCTCGCCGAGGAGGAGGCCGCCGCCGGGCGGATCCCTGAGCTCGGCGCGCGCTTCTTCTGCGTCGACCCGCTCGACGGCACGCGCGGCTTCGTCGCGCGGAACGGCGAGTTCACGGTCAACATCGCGCTGATCGAGGACGCGCGGCCCGTCGCCGGCGTGATCTACGCGCCCGACATGAAGCGCCTCTATTACGGGGCGCGCGGCGAAGGGGCGTATCGGGCGGTGGACGGCGGCGCCGCCGAGCCGATCCGCACCCGCGCCCCCGCTCCCGGCGCCCTCGTCGCGGTCGGCAGCCGCAGCCACGCCGCCCACGGCACGGCGGACAAGATGGCGCATCTCGGCATCTGCGAATTCGTCGCCTCCAGCTCGTCGCTCAAGTTCTGCCTGGTCGCCGAAGGCACGGCGGACGTCTATCCGCGCCACGGGCGGACGATGGAATGGGACACCGCCGCCGGCCAGGCGATCCTCGAAGCGGCGGGCGGACGCGTGATGGCGCTGGACGGCCTTGAGGAGGCGGGGCCGCTGGCCTACGGGAAGAGCGCCGGGCGCTTCGAGAACCCGCACTTCATTGCCTGGGGCCGCTGAGGAGAGACCGCCGATGCTGCAGCAATATGGCGTCCTCGCCTTCGACTTCGGCGAGGACGGAGCGCTGCGCATCCTCCTCATCACCTCGCGCGACACCGGCCGCTGGGTGATCCCGCGCGGCAATCCGATCCCCGACCTCTCCCCCCGCGAATCGGCCGTCCAGGAAGGCTATGAGGAAGCCGGCATCACCGGCATCGTCGGGCCCGCGGCGATCGGCAGCTACGATTACGGCAAGCGCCGCAAGGACGGCAGCGTCGATCCGGCGCGGGTCGACGTCTTCCCGCTGCGCGTCACCCACCAGAGCGAGCGCTGGCCGGAAAGCCACCAGCGCCGCAAGCAATGGTTCGGCCGCGAGGCGGCGGCGGATGCGGTCGACGAGCCGGGGCTCAAGAGCCTGATCCGCGGCTTCGTCCCGCCGGAATACGCGGAGCGGCAGCCCCCCTCCTGACGAGGGCGCTGCCCGCAGCGGTCAGATGATCGGATCGCGCTCCCAGTGCGGCGCGTCGATGCGGCGGGTGATGCCGCGGTGCATGCGGCGCACCGTGTCGCTCGCCGTCGTCTCGAACAGGAAGGGGAAGACGGCGTGGACGAGGCAGGCGAGGCCGCTGGCGATCAGCGCGAAGCCGCAGGCGCCGGCCTCGACGAGATGCTCGCCATAGGTCTCGCCGACCTCGCGCGGATGCCGTGTGAAGAGATTGTCGTCCATGATCCCAGCCCGAAAGGTACAGGCGGCCCCTCCGCCGCGGCCCCCCTCCTAGCCCGGCGCCGCCTGCCGCGAAAGCCCTGCCATCGCCTCCTTTTTTGCCCCTCCCTTCGCGCCGGCGGCTGCGCGCAAGGCGCCGCGGTCTCGAAGGGAGGGGGG
>JBKBVA010000132.1:0-7236 GCA_046289665.1 Allosphingosinicella sp. | reverse complement strand
ACCCGCCTCTCGCGTGTAGTAGCGGATTATGTCCGTCAGGGCCGCATCGGTGAGGACGAACTCACCTTTTTTCAGGCCGTGGCCCTTCTCCTGCTTGGCGATCAGGTGGTGACGTGCGATTTCTGCCTTCTCGTCCTCGGTATAGCCTTCGAGGCGGATGATCTCCATCCGGTCGAGCAAAGGCTGGGGCAAATCAAGCGTGTTCGCCGTGGTGACGAACATGATGTCGGAGAGGTCGTAGTCGATCTCCAGATAATGGTCCTGGAACTTCGAATTCTGCTCCGGATCGAGCACTTCGAGCAAAGCCGAGGCGGGATCGCCGCGGAAATCCTGGCCGAGCTTGTCGATCTCGTCGAGGAGGAAGAGCGGGTTGGAGGTACCGGCCTTCCTGAGGTTCGAGACGATCTTGCCCGGCAGCGAGCCTATGTAGGTGCGGCGGTGGCCGCGGATCTCGGCCTCGTCGCGCACGCCGCCCAGCGACTGGCGGACGAACTCGCGGCCCGTCGCCCGTGCGATGCTGCGGCCGAGCGAGGTCTTGCCGACGCCGGGCGGGCCGACGAGGCACAGGATCGGGCCCTTCAGCTTGTTGGTGCGCGCCTGGACGGCGAGATATTCGACGATCCGGTCCTTGACCTTCTCCAGCCCGTAATGGTCCTCGTCGAGGATCGCCTGCGCCTCGGCGATGTCCTTCTTGACCTTGGACTTCTTGCCCCAGGGCAGGCCGAGCAGCACGTCGAGATAGTTGCGGCTGACGGTGGCTTCGGCCGACATCGGCGCCATCGCCTTCAATTTCTTAAGCTCCTGCTCCGCCTTGGTGCGGGCTTCCTTGGAGAGCTTGGTGCGCGCGATCTTGCGGGCGAGTTCGGCGAGCTCGTCGCCCTCCCCTTCCTCGCCCTCGTTGCCGAGCTCGCGCTGGATCGCCTTCAATTGCTCGTTGAGATAATATTCGCGCTGGGTCTTCTCCATCTGCCGCTTGACGCGGCTGCGGATGCGCTTCTCGACCTGCAGCACGCCGAGCTCGCCTTCCATGAAGGCGAAGGCCATTTCGAGCCGCCGGACCGGATTGAGTTCGGCGAGCAAAGCCTGCTTGTCGGAGACCTTGATGTTGATGTTGGCGGCGACCGAGTCGGCGAGCCGCGAGGGCTCCTCGATCTGGCCGAGCTGGACCGCCGTCTCGGCGGGGAGCTTGCGGTTCAGCTTGGCATAATTTTCGAACTGCTCGACCACCGAGCGCATCAGCGCCGACACTTCCGCGCCTTCTGGCTCGGGCGTCTCGATCAGGTCGATCTCGGCGACGAGGTGCTGGCCCTCCATCGCGATCGAGGCGAGCGAGGCGCGCTGCTGCCCTTCGACCAGCACGCGCACCGTGCCGTCGGGGAGTTTCAGGAGCTGCAGCACGGTCGCCACCACGCCCATGTCGTAGAGCGCGTCGCGGTCCGGATCGTCCTCGGCCGGATCGAGCTGCGAAACGAGGAAGATCTGCTTGTCCTCGGCCATCGCGCTTTCCAGCGCCGCCACCGATTTGTCGCGCCCGACGAAGAGCGGCACGATCATGTGCGGGAAGACGACGATGTCGCGAAGCGGCAGGACGGGATAGGTTCGGGTCACGCGATACTCCAGCGGGCCGCGGCGCGGCTTTCGGTGCCGAACCTATATGGGGCACCGCGCCGCCTGCATCAATGCGATCCGGAAAAGCCGAGGAAGCGCAGAGACTTCGTTGACCGCCCCCGGCGGCGAGCGTACATCTCGGCCAGTTCGTGGGAGGGACGAGATGATACGCGTGGTGCTTTTGGGTTCCGCTCTGGCGCTGGCGATTCCGCCGGCGCCGGCCTCTGCGCAGTCGCGCGATGCCGTCACCGGCAAGAAGTGCGAGACCAGCGAGAAGAAGAAGAAGCGCAACAGCATGTTGGGCTCGGTGCTCGGCAGCGTCGCCGACTCCGCGCTCGGCCGCGCCGGCGTGCCGACCGGCATCGCCGGCCTCGGCCTTCCCGTCGGCTCGCTCCTCTCCGAGGCGATCATCAGCCAGCTCGACTGCAAGGAGCAGGTCCAGGCGGCGAGCGCGACCCAGGAAGCGGTGCGCGGCGGCGTCGGCACCACCTCGGAATGGGAGAGCGAGACGCGCCCGGGCGTCAAGGGCTCGTCCACTGCCAAGCAGGAGCTGGCCAGCGCCGACGGCGGCACCTGCATGCTGATCACCGACGTGGTCATCGTCGACGGCGAGGAGACCACGGTCGACAAGCGCATGTGCCGCTCGCCCGGCGGCGGCAATTACGTCATCGCGGCGGTCTGATCCCGATGCGCGCCGCCTGGCTCGCCGCGCTCGCCTTGCTGTCGTCCACGACGGCGGGCGCGCAGCAGGTCGATCCGACCAACCCGACCTGCCCGAAGCAGCTCAACTGGTCGAACCACAAGACCATGCAATTCTCCTTCGAGGAGCGCGAGGGGCGGCGCGTGCTGCTCGCCGAAGGGGCGATCGACCGCGATGTGGCGGCCCGCCTCAAGGCCGCGCTGGCGCAGCATGCGCCGATCGACGAGATCTGGCTGCGCTCGCCGGGCGGCGACGCCCGCGCGGGGACGGAGGCGGGCAAGCTGATCCGCGAGGCTTTGGTCTTCACCCGCATCCCCGAAGGCTGGGCCTGCTTTTCCGCCTGCAACTTCCTGTTCATGGGCGGCCGCGGCCGGATCGTCGAGCCGGGCGGCCAGTTTGTGGTCCACATGTTCACCCATACGGGCAATCGCGGCGCGATCGAGGCGGAGGTGCTGCGCGGCACCGACAGCACGGTCGGCCTGATCGGCGAGATCGAGCAGGAATCCGCCCTCCTCGCCAGCGAGGACAATGATTTCCTCATCCGCATGGGCGTCTCGCGCAAGCTGCTCACCGAGGTGATGTACAAGCAGAAGGCCGTCGCCGAGCAGGGCGGCGACCCCTCCACCCGCCGCTGCCTGACCCAGGACGAGCTGAAGCTCTACCAGGTCGCCAACGCCCGCTGACGCGAAAACGCCGCGCCTCCCGGGGGAGACGCGGCGCTTCGACCATAGCTTTCGACCGATAGTCCGAAGGACCCACGCCTCAGGGGGCAACGCCGCTCAGCCCCCTCTCCCCCTGGGGGAGAGGGCGGGGGCGAGGGGGTTCTGAATCGGAGAACAGCCTCGGAAGCCGAACCCCCTCACCCTGCCCTCTCCCCGCCGGGGAGAGGGTTGTATGCGCAATATACTGGAGTCTTGAGCGCGCCTCAGGCGGCGCTTTCGCCCTTCTTCTCGGCATAGACGCGGATCGGCTCCTTGCGGCCCTCGACCACGTCCTTGTCGATCATCACCTCGTCGACCCCTTCCATGCCGGGCAGGTCGAACATCGTGTCGAGCAGGATGTTCTCGAGGATCGAGCGGAGGCCGCGCGCGCCGGTCTTGCGCTCGATCGCCTTGCGGGCGACGGCGACCATCGCCTCGTCGGTGAAGGAGAGCTCCACATCCTCCATGTCGAACAATTTGGCATATTGCTTGACGAGCGCGTTCTTCGGCTCGCGCAGGATCTTGACCAGCGCGTCCTCGTCGAGATCCTCGAGCGTCGCGATGACGGGCAGGCGGCCGACGAATTCGGGGATCAGGCCGAACTTCAGCAGATCCTCGGGCTCGGTCTGGCGCAGCACCTCGCCGGTGCGGCGCTCCTCGGGCGCGGCGACATAGGCGCCGAAGCCGATCGACTTGCCCTGCAGGCGGTCGCCGATGATCTTCTCCAGCCCCGCGAACGCACCGCCGCAGATGAACAGGATGTTGGTCGTATCGACCTGGAGGAATTCCTGCTGCGGATGCTTGCGCCCGCCCTGCGGCGGCACGGAGGCGGTGGTGCCCTCCATCAGCTTGAGCAAAGCCTGCTGCACGCCCTCGCCCGACACGTCGCGGGTGATCGACGGATTGTCCGACTTGCGGCTGATCTTGTCGATCTCGTCGATATAGACGATGCCGCGCTGCGCCCGCTCGACATTGTAGTCGCTGGCCTGGAGCAGCTTCAGGATGATGTTCTCGACATCCTCGCCGACATAGCCGGCTTCGGTGAGCGTCGTCGCGTCCGCCATGGTGAAGGGCACGTCGAGGATCCGCGCCAGCGTCTGCGCCAGCAGCGTCTTGCCGCAGCCGGTCGGCCCGACGAGCAGGATGTTCGACTTGGCGAGTTCGACGTCGGCGCCCTTCTGCCCGTGGGCGAGGCGCTTATAATGGTTGTGGACGGCGACCGAGAGAACGCGCTTGGCGTGGCTCTGGCCGATCACGTAATCGTCCAGCACGTTGCAGATTTCCTGCGGGGTGGGGACGCCGTCGCGGGTCTTCACCAGCGAGGATTTGGTCTCCTCGCGGATGATGTCGTTGCACAGCTCCACGCACTCGTCGCAGATGAACACGGTCGGGCCGGCGATGAGCTTGCGCACCTCGTGCTGCGATTTTCCGCAGAAGGAGCAGTAGAGGGTGCTCTTGGAGTCGCTGCCGCTGAGCTTGGTCATGTATATCCTATCGGGCGCCTCGGCGCGCCCCTTGCCTTCCGGTGCATCGTAGACCGCCTTATCGCACGATCACAATGGCCTAATGATTAACATGGCTGAGCGGGTCCCTCGCCGGCACCCGAAAGCCGCGCCAGCCCATGTGGCCTTCGCGAGGCGCGGGGACAAGGAGGCATGCGGCGAGCCGAGGGGGACACGCACCTTCACGCAAGGGACCGCAGGGTCACCGAGGGTCCTGCAGGCCGCGCGGCCAACCCGCGAACGTCACTTCTCCTTCCCGACTAGATTGAGGATGTGAATGGGATCGCCCGCGCAGCCCGGCGCCGTGCCCCCGGCGGCGGGCGGCGCTTCGTAGGCGACCTCGACGGTCCGCCCGATCCTTATCGTCTGGCCGTTCGGCAGCCGGATGGCCGCCGACCCGTCCACCCACGCGCTCCCGGGCGGGAAGAGCGCGGGAGAGCGGCTGTTCGCGGGACGGACGCGTTCGAACACGACGCAGCCGTCCGCGATCAAGAAGCTTCCCGTATTGCGGGTGCCGGCGATGATCTCGCCCGGCGCATAGGTGAGGAGCGCAGGCCGCTCGGCGCCCGAACCGGCCGTGTCGGCCGCGGGCGTCGCACAGGCCCCCACCCCGAGGAGGGAGGCAGCGAAACAGAGTGTCACGGAACGGGATGTTCTTGTCATGGGACCCACCACGCATGCCAACAGGTTTCGTGAGACCGAGTCGCGCCGAGGTGACCACCCCTCGACGTCGGCCTCCTGGAACGCCGCGAACAACGCGCGGGTTGTTGGCGGGTTTCGCCCTGCGCACGCCTCGACACGCAAGCGAGGTTTGCCGGCTCAGGGCGTGACGCTCGGCCAAGCGCCGGCAACGGGACGAAAAAGGCCGCGGCCCCCGTGGGGGAGCCGCGGCCGTCGCGGACCGGGAATGTCGCCGCCGCCCTCGCCGAAGCGGAAGGGCGGCGCGCGGCGCCTCAGGCGGCCTGGCCCTGGTGCGTCGTGTCGCCGTCGGTGGGGCTCGGGCGCTTCTCGAACACCTCGTCGACGAGGCCGAATTCCTTCGCCTCGGTGGCCGAGAAGAACTTGTCGCGCTCCACCGCCTTCTCGATCGTCTCGATGGTCTGGCCGCTATACTGGGCCATCAACTCGTTCATCCGGTGCCGGATGCGCAGGATCTCGCGGGCCTGGATCTCGATGTCGCTGGCCATGCCCTGGGCGCCGCCCGACGGCTGGTGGATCATGATCCGCGCGTTGGTGAGCGCGACGCGCATGCCCGGCTCGCCGGCGTTGAGGAGGAACGCGCCCATCGAGGCGGCCTGGCCGATGCAGACGGTGCCGACGCGCGGGCGGATGTACTGCATCGTGTCGTGGATCGCCATGCCCGCCGTGACGACACCGCCCGGCGAGTTGATGTACATGAAGATGTCCTTTTTCGGATTCTCGCTCTCGAGGTAGAGGAGCTGCGCCGTGATCAGCGTCGCCATATGGTCCTCGACCCCGCCGGTCACGAACACGATCCGCTCGCGCAGCAGCCGCGAATAGATGTCGAAGCTGCGCTCGCCCCGGTTCGACTGCTCGATGACGATGGGGACGAGGGCGTTGGCGATATCGGCGTGATCCATGGTGTCGGGGGTCCTGCTGTGGCTGGAAAAAGGTGCCCCGGCTACATCGGAGGTTTGGCGCGGCCGTTCAAGGCCCCTGTGCGCGGGCGGCCGCCGCTGGAGCCGGGCCGGCGAACTGGATCGGGCCGGCCCCCCGTGCTACCGGGCCGCACCGCCGGTCGGGATCCGGGCTTCGGCGGCTGAGAGACGCGCTTGTGCTCCCGCCCCCACGCGAGGAGCTCCGATGCACGCATTGCTGATCGAGGACGATTATATCGTCACCCTGTTGGTCGAGGACGCGCTCCGGCCGCTCGGCTACAGCGCCTTCGACCGCGCCGAAAGCGTGGCCGACGCCGTCCGCCTCGCCGCCCGCGCCTGTCCGGACCTGATCGTCGCCAACCACCGCATCGTCGATGGCACCGGCACCGATGCGGTGCTGGCGATCTGCGCGGACAAGAGCATCCCGGTGGTCTTCGTCACCGCCAGCCGCGACGAGGTCCAGGCGCGCCTCCCCGACGCGCTGATCGTCGACAAGCCCTTCGTCTCCGCGATCCTCCACGACGCGGTCCGCAAGGCTGTCGAGCGCCCCTTCCTCCCCGCCTGAAAGCCGCGGCCGCGCCGTCAGGCGGCGCCGGTCCAGGCGACCAGCGCCCAGCGCGTGCCGGCGGTGACCGGCACCACCCGGTGTATCGCGCGCGAGGGGAAGAAACGGGCGCCGCCGCGCGGCAGGGTGCGCGGACGTCCCACCGTGTCGGGGATGATCTCCAGCGTCCCGCCTCGATAGTCGCGCCCGTCCGACAGCTCGACCGAGACCGAGACCAGCCGCGCGTCGCCGAGATCGGCGCCCGCGTCGCTGTGCCAGGCCTGGAAATGATCGCCGGCCCCGTAGCGGACGATCTGCACCGGCTCGGCGAGCGGCCGCACCTTCAGGCCGAGCGCCGCCCCGCCCTCGGCGAACAAAGCGTCGAGCCGCTCGAACAGCCACGGCGCGTCGCCGCGTTCGCGCAGCGCCGTCGTCGCCCGGCGGTGGCGCGGATCGACATGGTACCCCGCGCCGCCCCACACCGGCGCCGCAGAGAGCTCCCCCCCCTACGAGAAAAAAAAGAAAGCCCCATCTTGGGGGGGAGTTAACAACCCCTCCCATC
>JBKBVA010000131.1:0-7287 GCA_046289665.1 Allosphingosinicella sp. | reverse complement strand
TCGGCGTCGCGCTGGGTCGGCATGCCGACGATCTCGACCGCGAGCCCGAGCTCCCGCACCATCTGCCGGATGACGAGGAGCTGCTGGTAGTCCTTCTCGCCGAACACGGCGACGTCCGGCTCCACCTGCTCGAACAGGCGCGCGACCACGGTCGCGACGCCGTCGAAATGGCCGGGACGGGCGGCGCCGTCCAGCATCGTGCCGAGGCTGCCGGCGCGGACCGTGATCTCCGGCCCGTTCGGGTACATGGTCGCCGCATCCGGGGCCCAGAGCAGGTCGCAGCCCGCCTCGTCGAGCATCTTGGCGTCGCTCGCCTCGCGCCGGGGGTAGGTGGACAGGTCCTCATTCGGTCCGAATTGGGTCGGATTGACGAAGATCGAGGCGACGACATGGGCGGCGCGCCGCTTGGCCTCGGCGACCAGCGCCATGTGGCCGGCGTGGAGCGCGCCCATCGTCGGGACGAGCGCCACCGTGCCGCCCCCGGCGCGCAGCGCCGCGACCGCTTCGCGCAGCGTCTCGATGTCACGGACCGTTTGCACCGCCTGTTGGCCTCCGGTAGAGCGTGGGGCCGCTCCCTTGCGGGCGGGGACAGGCAGAATCAAGAGGACTATCGTTCGTTATGGCGGCGCCGCATTTCATCGTTTTCGCCAATGAGAAAGGCGGCACCGGCAAGTCCACCACCGCGGTGCACAGCGCCGTCGCGCTCGCCGCCGCCGGACGGCGGGTCGCCGCGCTCGATCTCGACACCCGCCAGCGCACCCTCGGCCGCTATCTCGACAACCGCGCCGAGACGATCGAGCGCCTGGGCGTGGCGCTGCCGATGCCGGCCTACGAGACGTTCGATCCGGAGAAAGGCGAGCTCGACGCCGCGATCGAGCGGCTGGCGCGGGACGTCGACGTGCTCGTCGTCGACACGCCGGGCCGCGACGATCCGCACGCCCGCGCGGCGATGATCCGCGCCGACACGCTCGTCACCCCGATCAACGACAGCTTCGTCGACCTCGATCTGATCGGCCAAGTCGATCCCGAAACCTACCGCGTCCGCCGCCCGAGCTTCTACGCCGAACTGGTCTGGAACAGCCGCACCCAGCGCGCCAAGAGCCACGGCGCCAGCGTCGACTGGGTGGTGCTGAGGAATCGCATGCAGCATATCGAGGCGCGCAACATGCGCCGCGTCGGCGAGGCGCTGGGCGAGCTGTCCCGCCGCGTCGGCTTTCGCGTCATTCCCGGCCTCGGCGAGCGCGTCATCTACCGCGAGCTCTTCCCTAAGGGCCTGACCCTGCTCGACCTCGCGCAGCTCGGCGAGGTCGGCATCGCCCACATCGCCGCGCGACAGGAGCTGCGCGAGATGATCGCCGCCTTGCAGCTGCCGCAGGAGGGCCAGTCGGCCGCGCCGCAGCCCGCGGCGGCCGCCGGCTGACGCGGCCGCCATGCCGGGCCTCCTCTTCGTTCTGGCCGCGGCGGCTCTGGTCTGGGCCTGGTGGACCGGGCGCCTCAAGGGTTTCCGCTACGAAGACGGTGTCGCCGCCGGTGCCTTCCTGCTCGGCCTGCGGCTGATGACCACGGGCAAGCTCATCCCCGGCGCGGTGCTGATGGCCGGCGCGATCCTGTGGGCCGCCCACCGCCGCCGCAAGGCCGCGCCGCCGCCGATGAGCGTGGAGGATGCACGCAAATTGCTCGGCGTGACCGAGACGGCGACGCTCGAGGACATCCGCGCCGCCCACCGCCGCCTGATCGCCAAGGTTCACCCGGATACCGGCGGCTCGGCCGAGCTCGCCCACCGCGTCAATGCGGCGCGCGACACGCTGGTCGCGCAAATGAACCGCAAGCCCCCTCGCGCGTCTTGAGAGCGCATCCCCCGGAGCTTTCCTGAATGAGTCATCGCTTCAATCCCACGTCCTTGCGCGAATACGACATACGCGGGATCTACGGGGAGACGCTGGACGAGGCCGATGCGGAAGCGGTCGGGCTGAGCTTCGGCACGGTGCTGCGCCGCGCCGGCGGCAGGACGGTCGCGGTGGGCCGGGACGGGCGGACCAGCTCGCCGAGCCTCGCCGAAGCCCTGGTCCGCGGCCTCACCGCCGCCGGGGCGGACGTGGTGCGGATCGGCATCGGGCCGACGCCGATGCTCTATTTCGCCGAGGCGGAGATCGGCGTCGATGCCGGTATCCAGGTCACCGGCAGCCACAATCCGGGCAATTACAACGGCTTCAAGATCGTGCTCGGCCACGACGCCTTCTTCGGCGCACGCATCCAGGCGCTGGGCCGCATGGCCGCGGCGGGCGACTGGGACGAAGGCCAAGGCAGCGTCCGCGACGAAGCGGTGATGGACCGTTACGTCGACCGGCTCGTCGCCGGCTTCGACGGCGGCGCCTACCGGATCGGCTGGGACGCGGGCAACGGCGCGGGCGGCCCGGTGGTCGAGCGGCTGGTGAAGAAGCTGCCCGGCGAGCACCACCTCCTCTACACCGATCTCGACGGGCGCTTCCCCAACCACCACCCCGATCCCACCGTCGAGGCGAACCTCGAGGACCTGAAGCGGCTGGTCGCCGACAAGGAGCTCGACTTCGGCATCGCCTTCGACGGCGACGCCGACCGCATCGGCGCGGTGGACGGCGAGGGCCGGGTGGTGTGGGGGGACCAGCTCCTCTCGATTCTCGCCGAGCCGGTGCTGGACGCGATTCCGGGCGCCACCATCATCGCCGACGTCAAGGCGAGCCAGGCCCTGTTCGACCGCATCGCCGAGCTCGGCGGCACGCCCTTGATGTGGAAGACCGGCCATAGCCTCATCAAGTCGAAGATGAAGGAGACCGGGGCGCCGCTCGCCGGCGAGATGAGCGGCCACATCTTCTTCAAGCACGAGTTTTACGGCTTCGACGATGCCCTCTACGCGGCCATCCGCCTGATCCGCGCGGTGCACCGGCTGGGCGGCTCGCTTACTGCCTTGCGCTCGGCGATGCCGGCGATGGTGAACACGCCGGAGCTGCGCTTCCAGGTCGACGAGAGCCGCAAGTTCGCCGTCATCGCGGAAGTGCTCGAGCGTCTCCGCCGCGACGGCGCGAATCTGAACGACACCGACGGCGCGCGGGTGAACACCGACGACGGATGGTGGCTGCTCAGGGCCTCCAACACCCAGGACGTCCTCGTCGCCCGCGCCGAAGCGACAGACGAAGCGGGGCTCGAACGGCTGATCGCGCAGATCGACGCCCAGCTCGCGGCCTCCGGCCTCGCCCGCGGCGAGCAGGTGCCCCACTGATGCCCAAGCTCTATCCCGAAGCCCTGCTCTTCTGCGTCCTCTGGGCCGCGCTCGCCGTCGCCGGCTGGGCGTGGATCGGCTGGACCGCCGGCATCGTCCTCGCCCTCGGCCTGTTCCTCGTCATCATGCCGGCCAGCGCCCTCACTTTGTCGCGTACCGGCAGCTTCGCGATCGAGCGCGGCGTGCGCTGGGGGATCCTCGCCGTCGCCGCGCTGGTCACCCTGTCGCTCGCCGACCTGCCCCTCTAGCCGAACCGCTCCAGGATCCAGTCGGCGGCCGCGTTCCAGTCGTCGATCCGGGCGTGGGCGTGCGGGGCGGGCGGGGTGTGGGCGGCGAGGCGCGGCTCGGCGACCATGTGCAGCCGCCACACGTCCGGCGCGTGCTTCGCCACCGATTCGTGGTGGACGGCGAGATCGTCGACGAACGCCGTCACGCTCGGCCGCATCGTCTCGACCAGCTCCAGCACCGGCCGGCCCTTGCCGCCGCGGTTGCACAGCACGCGGTGGCGGATGTCGAAGCGTTCGAGCTGCTCGACCCGGTTCGCCTGATATTCGTCGCCGATATTGGTGAGGATGACGATGTCGGCATGGGCCGACAGGCGCTGCAGCGCCTCGGCCGCGCCCGGCACGATGTTCTGGCGGTGCATCTCGCCCTCGAAGAAGCCGTCGAGCAGCGGCCACACCCGCTCCTCGCCGACCGGCCGGCCGTCCCTGTCCTTCAGCGCGTCGCGAAAGCCGGGCGCCGACAGGTCGAAGCTCAGGCCGTGCGCCTCGCCGACCCAGTCGGCGAAATGGCCGACCATGTGCAGCAGCACTTCGTCGCAATCGGTGATGAGCAGCGGGCGGCTCATCGCTCCAGCGCCCTTCGCGCCGCGACCAGAGTGGCGGGGCTCACCGCCAGCGCCTCGGCGCAGGCGACGAGGTCCGGCTCGTGGGCTTCGAGGAACTGGAGGACGGCGGTGAGCAGGCTCGGGTCGCCGAGGCGGGCGCGCAGCTCGTCGGGCGTCAGGCCGGTCAGCGCCAGCAGCCGCGCCGCCCGCGCCTCGTCGGCCAAGGTCCAGCCGAGCGCCGCCAGCGCCAGCGTTTCGGGATCGTTTGTTTCCGGCTCGTGCATCGCTTAGGGAAGAGCGCGTGGGACAAAAAATCCTGGTTGTCGAGGACAACGAACTCAACCTGAAGCTGTTTTGCGACCTGCTGCGCGCCCATGGCTATGCGGCCGAGCCGGTGCGCGACGGGCGCGAGGCGATGGACCGCGCCCGCGCCTTTGCGCCCGACCTCATCGTCATGGACATCCAGATGCCGCATATTTCCGGCCTGGAGCTGATCGAGCAGCTGAAGGCCGACGCGGCGCTCCGGCCGACGCCGATCATGGCGGTCACCGCTTATGCGGCGAAGGGCGATGAAGAGCGCATTCGCGGCGCCGGCGCGGAAGGCTATGTGTCGAAGCCGATCTCGGTGCCCCGCTTCGTCGAGGCGGTGCGCGCCCTGCTCGCGGCGCCGCGGCCGGAGGCGGAGGGCGGAACGGAAGCCGGCAAGCCGATGCGTGATCCCGGCGAAGGCCAGGATCTCGTGGAAGAAGAGGCGCCTGATTCGAACGAGGATCCCGACCTGCGCCGGGATGACGAGGATGACACGTTTCCCGCAGGAAACGGCGAGGCGCCGCCCGAAGGCGCGCCCCCGCGGCTTACTTGATCTTGGCTTCCTTGAACTCGACGTGCTTGCGCACGACGGGATCGTACTTCCGGAAGGTCATCTTCTCGGTGATGTTCCGGGGATTCTTCTTCGTCACGTAGTAGAAGCCGGTGTCGGCGGTGCTGACGAGCTTGATCTTGACGGTAGTCGGCTTGGCCATGACAGCCTCTCGTATGGGGGTTTGCGCGAAAAAATAAAAAGCGGCGTCCCCGCCGCTCATATGCGCCGCCGCCTCTGCTCTTTGCGGGCGCCGCTGTCAAGCCCGCGGGCCTTAACGAAGCGGTAACCATGAGGGCGCATGGTGCTCCCGATACGAACCGGGAGCCGGGACGATGCGGATCGAACAGGATGCGATGATGCTGGTGCGCGCGGACCTCTGCGACCGGCTGGCCAGCCTTCGGGCGCTCTCCACCCGCGCCTCGAGCGCCGATTTCGCCGCCCGCGTCGACGGCATACGCCGCGTCGCCGCCGCCTACGGGCTGGAGCCGGTTGCGCGGCTCGCCGAGGCGCTGGAGCGGGCGGTGGGCGAGAGCGTCGGCCACGACCCGCGCCGCTGCCCCACCGCCCTCTATCTCAGCCGCCTCGAGGACGCGATCGGCTGCGAGCGCCTCGACGAGGCGGCGAGCGAGGCGATGCTGGCGTCGGTGTCGGTGCGCTACGGCGCCTGACGCCGCGCCCCTTCCTCCCCCGCGTGGACGCCCTCCTCACCAGCTTCATCGCCGCCGGTCTCGCCGAATGGGGCGACAAGACCCAGTTGCTCGTCGTCGCGCTCGCCGCCCGCTACCGGCAGCCCGGCCCGATCCTCGCCGGCATCCTCGTCGCCGCCCTCGCCAATGCGCTGATCGCCGCGTTCGGCGGCACGTTGGTGCACGGCATGATCATTCCGCGCGCTACCGCCCTGCTGGTCGGCGTCGCCTTGCTCTTCGCGGGCGTGGCCGGGCTGATCCGCGGCAAGGTGCGGCCCGAGGTCGCCTCCCGGCGCGGCGCCTTCCTCACCGCGCTCGGCGCCTTCTTCGTGCTCGAATTCGGCGACAAGACGCAGTTCGTCACCTTCGGCATCGCCGCCCATTACGATGCGCTGGTCCTGGCCGCCGCGGGCGCCACCGCCGGCGTCCTCGCCGCCAGCATTCCCGCCGCCCTGCTCGGCGACCGCCTCAACGAGGCGCTGCCGCTCAAGGGCATGCGCATCGGCATCGCCCTCCTCTTCCTCGTCGCCGGCTTCGTCGTCGCGGTGAACGCCCTCGCCCTCGTCTGAGGGCTCACGCCCCGCCGAGCTCCAGCAGCCACATGTCGGGCTCCGCGCCGATGCGCAGCGGCAAGAGGCTGGTCCCCACCCCCGCCCCGACGACCAGCACCTTGTTGTTCTCGCGGACGATGCCGCAGGCGTAGCGGTCGCCATGCTTCGACATGGTCGAGATCGGCCCGATCAGCGGCAGCGCTATCTGGCCGCAATGGGTGTGCCCCGCCGCCATCAGCGGCACGGAGGGCGGCACCTCGGGGAACGGGTCCGGGCTGTGGCTGAGCAGCAGCCGTGCGCCTTTCAGCCCCGCCATGGCTTTCAGCGTCGCGGGCAGGTCATGGCGCCCGGTAAAAGCATCGTCGAGCCCGCCGACGGCGAGCGGACCCGCCTGCACCGCCGCATTGTCGAGCAAGACGACGCCCGCCGCCTCGAGCGCCGCGGCGGCCGCGCGCGCGTCGCGCCAATGATCATGGTTGCCCAGCACCGCGATCGTGCCGAGCCGCGGGCGCAAGGCGGCGAGCGGCGCCACCGCCTCGGCCATGGAATAGAAATGCGTCGCCGTCCTCTTGTCGCTGACGAGGTCGCCGGCGATCAGCACCAGGTCCGGCTCGAGCGCGTTGATCTGCGCGACGATGCGGGCGAGCCGCTCCGGCGGCATGTCCGGCCCGGCGACGTGGATGTCGGAGATCAGCAGGGCGCGCACCGGCGCCGCGCCCGCCGGCCAGCCGGGCAGCGCCAGCTTCGCCTCCCGCACCACGGGCGTGGCGGTCGCGCCGGCATAGCCCCAGGCGACCACCGCCAGTGCGAGGAGCGCGAGCGCGGCGAGGAGGAAGGCGAGGCGGCGGCGCATACCCTCTGACTAGGCCACGCGGGGAACGGGCGGAACCCTCAGGGCTTCCGCCGCCGCGTCGGGGCGTGGAAGTCCGGGTCCTTGTCCGCCACCCAGGCGACGAACTTCGCCAGCTCGGGATGCGCGCGGAGCGCTTCGGCCGAGGCGAAGCCGCGCTCCAGCTCCTTGTTCGACAAGGAGGCGTGGATGGCGCGGTGGCAGATGGGATGGACCGGCGCCGCCTCCCACCCGCCGCGACTCTTCAGCACCA
>JBKBVA010000130.1:0-7331 GCA_046289665.1 Allosphingosinicella sp. | reverse complement strand
GACGACGAGGTGGTCGAAGCCGGCGCCCATGAAGACGGAATCGAGGCCGGTGGTGCCGGCCGACGTGCCGCCGCTGACGGTGACGGTATCGTCGCCGCCGTTGGTGTGCACGGTGTCGCCGAGATAGGCGTGGGCGCCCGCACCCAATGTGATGGAATCGTTGCCGGAGCCGGTGCGGAAATCCTCCAGGCGCTCCACGCCGCGCAGGTAGCGCTCCGTCGCGCCGGTGCCGATCGTGACGCCCGCCGCGTCGTTGACGTCGAGCGCGACGGCATCGGAAAGGTCGCTCCAGTCGGCGCTGACCGAGTCGGTGCCCTCGCCGGCGTCGATGCGGTCGCGGCCGGCGCCGGCGGCCGAATAGATGGTGTCGATGCCCCCGCCGGTTTCGATCAGATCGTCGTTGCCGAGACCGTAGACGGTGTCGGCCCCCGCGCCGGAGGTGAGCGTCAGCGCCTCGATCTCGTAGAAATAGAGGCGGGTGGAACCCGCCACCGCGATGCTCCCGGCCCGGCCCTCGGCGCCCCCGTACGGGGCGCCCATGCTGATGCCGTTCGAGTTCGTCAGCAGGGAATAGTCCACGACGAGCCGATCGATGCCGGTGCCGCCATAGACGGAGTCGGTGGCGGTGGTGCCGCTCGACGTGCCGCCGGTGACGAGGATCGTGTCGTTCCCGCCGTCGCCATAGACGATATCGTTGCCTTCGCCGCCGTCGAGCGTGTCGTCGCCGTCGCCGCCGTAGATCGTGTCGTTGCCGCCGAGGCCGTCGATGCGGTCGCTGCCGGAGGTGCCGTTCAGGGTTTCGCCGCTCTCGGTGCCGGTGATGTCGCTCATGTCCGTGGATTCCCGTTGGCGCCGAATCGCGGAAGGATTCAGCTTCGCCTGATAAGATGCTGGAGAATCTAGATTATCGCCCCTCGCCGGCAAACCGCGCCGCGACCGGCGGGGAGACTGCGGCTCCGAAACGGCACAATCGCGACGAAGGCGGAAGAAAATGCGACGAAAATAGCGTTGATGCGCGGAATCAAACCGTTAGGGTCGGCTCCTGACACGCGCTTGCGGCGGGGGAACGGGTGCTGCGCAATCTCTTCGACAGGTCGTCCTTTCGCCTGTGTCTCGTGCTCTGGTGCTTCGGCTACCTGCTCGTCGACATCTCGGCGACCCTGCAGGGCCGCGGCGCACCGGGCGTCATGCTGCTTTCGAACCTGCCGCTTCTTCTCCTCGGGCTCGCCATGTCGATGGGGCTGGCGGCGCTGCTCGGCCGCACAAGCCGCGCGCCGCGGCTGCTCGCCTGGCCGGCCCTCGCCGTCGCGGTCGTCGCCGCGGGCGCGGTCCAGACCATCGCCGACCTGCTGTGGCTGCGCACCCTGGCGCTCACCGTTTTCCCGCAGTGGCAGGAATGGGCGCTGGCTGCGAACATGTCGCGGGTCACCACCATCTACCTGCTCTACACCTGGACCTTCGCCCTCTCCCTCGCCCTCATCTGGTCGGCGCGGACCGGCGACATCGCCCGCCTCAACGAGGCGCGGGCCGCGGCGTTCGAGGCGGCGGCCTCGCGGGCGGAAGCGGCGGCCCTGCGCCTGCAGCTCAACCCGCATTTCCTGTTCAACACGCTGAACGGCATCGCCAGCCTCGTCGTCCGCAAGAAGACCGCCCAGGCCGAGGAGATGATCGGCCGGCTCGCCGAATTCCTGCGATCCTCGCTCGCCGCCGATCCGGCCGCGCTCATCCCGCTGTCGCGCGAACTCGCCACGGTCCGCGCCTATCTCCACATCGAGGAGGCGCGGTTCGACGACCGGATGCGGGTGGTCTGGGAGGTCGAGGACGCGGCGCTGGAGGCGCCGGTGCCCAATTTCCTGCTGCAGCCGCTGATCGAGAATGCGGTGAAATACGGCGTCGCCCGGGCGCGGCGCGGCGCCACGATCCGCATCGGCGCGCGGATCGAGGCGGGGATGCTGCGGCTCTGGGTCGCGAACAGCGAACTCGGCGCCGCCGCCCCGGTGCCGGCCGCGGACGGCAACACGGGTCTCGGCCTCTCCAACACGCGGCAGCGGCTGAACAGCCTCTACGGGCGCCGCGCCTGGGTGAAAGCGGGCCCCGCGCCGGGCGGCTACCTGTGCGAGCTTGGCCTCCCCGCGGCGCAGGAGCCGGCCGAGGCGGTGGCGGCGGCATGAGAGTCCTGATCGCGGAAGACGAGCCGCTGGCGCGCGCGCTGCTGCGGACGCTGCTCGAGGAAGCGGGCGACGTGGAGATTGTCGGCGAGGCGCGCAACGGGCGCGAAGCGGTGACGCTGGCCGAGCGGGTGCGGCCGGACGCGGTGTTCCTCGACATCGACATGCCGGGCGGCGGCGGGATCGACGCGGCGCACGCGCTGCAGAGCCGGGCTGCCTGCGAGATCGTCTTCGTCACCGCCCACGAGCCGCATGCCGTCGACGCCTTCGAGCTCGGCGCGGCGGACTATGTGCTGAAGCCGCTGCGGCGGGTGCGGCTCGCCAAGGCGCTGGAGCGGGTGCGCGCCCGGCTGCGCGAGAAGGACGCCGCCGCGGCGGGCGCCGGCGGCAACGGACGGGCCGCGGCCGACAGCGCCTTCTGGGTCCGCACCCGCCACGGCCGCGTCCGCGTCGAGCTGGCCGACATCGTCTGGATCGAGGCGGCGCGCGACCATGTCTACCTCCACACCGAGGACCAGTCCTACCTCCACCGCATCACGATGGAGGAGCTGGAGGAGAAGCTGGACGGGACCGACATCGTCCGCGTGCACCGTTCCGCCTTCGTCAGGCTCGGCAGGATCTCGGCCGTGCAGCGCAGCGGCAAATCGGTGCACCTGCGGATCGGCGAGCAGAGCCGGGTGTGCGTCGGCCCCAGCTACCAGGCCAGCACGCTGCGCCGGCTGATGGCCGACGAAGGCGGCCGCCCGGCCCGCTAGCCGGCGCCGATGCCCGCCCGCGGGCATAACGGCTGCGTTATTATTGCAACCAGTTCAACGGCTTGGCGATTGAGCTGATCCATGTTGGTGTTGCGTCGCGTGCGAAAGCGAGAAGGACAGGAGCGCTTTGATGGCCCGCGGCGACGAGACGAACAGGGTGCGGGAGGGCGACGAGGCCAAGCGGCGGCTGGGCGCGGCGATCCTCCGCAGCCGGGCGATCCTCGCGCAATATCGGGCGCGGCTCCTTCTACTGCGGCAAAGCTTCGACCGCGCCCCGCCGGCGGCGAGCGGGCGCGACCGGCAAGTCCCGGCCAAGTCCTTATCCGACAACCGGAATCGTCGCAGTCCGGCACGAAGTTGACGGCGCGACCAGACCATCGCCGACAGGACTGAAGACCTGGCGTCCCCCGTTTCCGAAGAGGCGGCGCGGAGTCCTTCCTTCTTTCGCTTGTCGGCGGCGAGGAACAGGCATAATGTTTCCGCTCAATTCGCTTGGGGGAGGCGAAAATGGGGCGGGGTGGATTTCGTTCGACCATTGGCGTGTGCCTGGCGTTTTCCGCCAGCCTTCTTGCGCTCGGCGCCTGCGGACACGTCAATGCCGGCCCGGACACGGCGCCGAAGACGCAGGGCTGGACCGACGCGGAGCGCCACGCCTGGTATCGCGGCACGCAGGGTTCGCGCCTCATGCCCTACGACTGGCTGATCGCGCTCGAGGATCCGAATTCGACCGCCCTGTTCATGGCGCCGGCGCATTTCGACCGGTTCGGCTATCTTCGCGAGCCCGGCGCCGGCGCGGACGCGCTGCCGATCGGGTTCGCGATCGACGTGCAATCGGACAAGAAGCTGCTCAACACCAAGCTGCGCTGGTTCGCGGGCCAGGGCGCGAAGGAACCCTGGGTCGGCCTCAACTGCTCGGCCTGCCACACCAACCTCATCACCTCCGGCACGAACACGGCCTGGGTCGACGGCGCCGCCACCCTCGCCGATTTCCAGGGCTTCCAGAACGCGCTCCATGCCGCGATGGACGCGACCCGGCGCGATCCCGCCAAGTGGGACCGGTTCGCGGCGCGCGCGCTCACCCGCAGGGACCCCAAGCGGGACACGCCGCAGAATCGCGCGCAGCTGAAGGCGGCGTTCGAGACGCTGTTCGCCGCCATCGACCGCTCCCACCGGTTCAACCAGACCGACAGCGTCTACGGCCACGGCCGGCTCGACGCGGTCGGCCACATCCTGAACCAGGTCGCGATCAACGCCGTGGGCCCGGGCGGACGGCAGATCTCCGGCGAGCCCGACGCGCCGGTCAGCTATCCGTTCATCTGGAATGCGGGCCAGCAGGACGTGGTGCAGTGGAACGGCATCGCGCCCAACAAGGCGATCCGGTTTCCGAGCGGCCAGTCCTTCAACATCGGCGGCCTGGTGCGCAACACGAGCGAGGTGATCGGCGTCTTCGGCGACGTCAGGGTGCGGCCCGACCCCGGCCTCGACGGCTACAAGTCGAGCATCCGGGTCGGCAATCTCGACAATATCGAGACGCAGCTCGCCCGCCTCGAATCGCCGCGCTGGCCGGCGGCCTTCGGCACGCCGAAGCCGACGCTGGTCGCGAAGGGCAAGGCGCTGTTCGAGGACAAGTGCCAAAGCTGCCACAAGCCGCTGGCGCCGAACGACGTCACCAGCCCGATCACCGCGCACATGACGCCTGTATGGGGTCCGGGCGGCGTGGGCACCGACCCGTGGATGGTCTGCAATGCCTATACCTACGAGGCGCAGACGGGGATGCTGGAAGGCATGGCGCTGCTCCCCGGCAGCGACCCGATGCCGGCGCGGACGCAGACCCGCAAGATGCTGGTCACCGAAAGCGTCGGTGTCCTGCTCGGGCGCAAGAGCGAAGTGGTCTGGACGGCGGCGCGCAAGCTGCTCGGCTTCCAGAGGAAGATCGAGGTCGACGAGCTGGAGGCGGGCTTCGAACTCGAGCCGCAGCTGCCGCAGGCGGAGCGGCTCGCCAAATGCATCGCCGACGGGACGGCGCGGCCGCTGACCGGGGACGCCAAGCTTCTCCAGTACAAGGCCCGCCCGCTGAACGGCATCTGGGCGACGGCGCCCTATCTCCACAACGGTTCGGTCAAGTCGCTCTTCGAGCTGCTGCTGCCGCCCGAGAAGCGGGATCCGGAATTCTGGGTCGGCAACCGGGAGCTCGACGTGAAGCATGTCGGCTTCGTCGACGCGCCGGGCAGCTTCGGATCGATGTTCCGCACCCAGATCGACGGCAAGCCGGTCCACGGCAACTCGAATGCCGGCCACGATTACGGCAATGCGGCGCTCGACGACGACATGCGGATCGCCCTCGTCGAATATATGAAGACGCTCTAGGCGACGAAATCCGAGAGGAGTCGCGCCCCTTTTCCGCGGAGGCTGAGCGCTCTCCCCCGGGGGAGAGCGTGGCCGGTCTCGAAGGGGCCGGTCGTCAGGATTGTCCGAACCGCTCCAGAACCGCGTAGACCTGCGCGTCGATCCGACGCGCCCGGTTCGTCCGGTCGTTGCCGCCGGTATGGATGCCGACCACCACCCGCTGCGTCCCGAACAGAGCGAAGATCGGCGCGCCGCTCATCCCGCCTTCGGTGTCGAAGGTGTAGCGCAGGAAGCGGTCGTCGGCCTGCTCCAGACGGCCGCCATTGTAATATTGCGTCCTCGGATCGCGGTCGATCGCATAGCCGCTGACGTTGAGCAGAAGCTTGTTGAGCTGCTTCTTCGAATAGGAGGCGAAGCCGAACCAGCCGACCCGCCGCCCCACCCCGGGATCGGCAAGCATGATGACGCCATAGTCGAGGACGGGATCGGTATTGCCGCCGAGCCAGGCCGGATCGCACCAGGTCTGCTCCGCCCGGTAGGTGCCGAACGGGGCGGCGGTGCCGTCATAGGCCGGAGACACCAGTATCTCGGTCGCCCGCCCGCTCCTGGGGTGGCGGATATTGTGGGCGGCGGTCCCGAGCGCGCGCTCGCCGAGGAACCAGGCGGTTCCGGTGGCGCGCTTGCCGTCTTCGTAGGTGATCGACAGCAGGCAGATCGAGCGCCACGGCAGGGCGGTCGTGTCCGGCACCGGAACCCGATTGTCGCCGCCGAAGACGTTCTGCAGCCGGAAGCCGTCGGCACCGGCCGCCGCGGGGCCGTGGCCGGCGAGGGGGAAGAGGCCGTGGTTGCGCGCTCTCGCCGAGTCGAAGCCGGGGACGTTCTCGAGCGAGCCGCCGCCATTGGTCTCCGCCATCCGCCCGAGCGTCAGCAGCGGCGAAGGCGGCACCGCCTCGTCGCGCGGCTCGACCGCCAGCGGGGAGGGATGCTCCTCTTCCTCCGTACCAAGGGTCATCAGCCCCTTCTCCAGCGATGCCGCACCCGGACGCGCCGAGGCGTCCTTTCCCGATTTCTGCCTGGCCACGAGTCTCTCCCCCAAGGACCACGTACGCACCGGCGGCCTTCGCCGCGAGCGGGGAGTGTCCGCCCGCCCCGGGGCGAAGTCAATCGGCGGAGCGGCGGGGGCGAAGCGGGCTTTCGTCGCAGGGGGCCGGGTCCTCGTCGCGCGGCGGGGCGCTTTGCCGAACCGATTCCCGCCGCCGTCGCAGCGGCCGCGCCTGCCGCGCCGTCCTTGCCTATTCCCGCCTCATCGCCGTGGACGCCCCCCGCCATGGCGCCACCAGGGAAAGGAATGTCCGATGACCAAGCTGATCACCGCCGCGATCGCCGGCGCCTTGCTCGTTCCCGCCGCCGCGCAGGCCGCCGATCCGAGCGCCGCGCCCACCGCCTCGATCCGCTACGACGACCTCAACCTCGCCAGCCCGAGCGGCCTTGCCACCTTCAACGGCCGCGTGAAGGCCGCCGCCAACCGCGTCTGCGGGGTCGTTCCGGTCTCGCCGTTCAACGAGGCCCGGGCGATCGAGGCCTGCCGCGCGCAGATGTTCCGCTCCGCCGCGATCCAGATCGCCCTCGCCACCGGGGCCGGCGAAGTGCTCGGCACCCGCTGAGCCGGAAGGCGGCGGCGTCGACGTCCCCAAGGGCGCCGCCGCGTTCCACCCGCTGAAGAGGCGGTGCCGTCCCCTCCGGCGCCGCCTCTTCTCTCGCCCGCCCCCGCTCCCCCTCCCCCTTGTCTCCGGAAACACGATGGCCCGCCCGATGCCTCTCCTCGCCTGCGCCCTTGCCGCCCTCGCCCCTCCCCTCGCCGCCGCGCCGGCGCCTGCGGCGCCCGACCCGGTGATCGCGGCGGAGCGGGCCTTCGCGGCGATGGCGCAGGAGAAAGGCATCGCCGCCGCCTTCCACGCTTTCGCCGCCGAGGACGGCATCGTGTTCAGCCCCGATCCGGTGCGCGCGAAGCCGCTGTTCGAAAAGGCGCGGCATCCCGAGCCGTCGCTGGTCTGGTGGCCGG
>JBKBVA010000012.1:9199-23214 GCA_046289665.1 Allosphingosinicella sp. | reverse complement strand
CCAGGCCCGCCGCGAGCGCCTCCACCGGCGGGGAGCGGCGCGAGGAACGGGTGCGGATGACGCGCCTCCGGCAGACCATCGCCAGCCGCCTCAAGGAGGCGCAGAACACCGCCGCCCTGCTCACCACCTTCAACGACGTCGACATGACGGCGGTGATGGAGGCGCGCAGCCGCTACAAGGATCTGTTCGAGAAGAAGCACGGCATCCGCCTGGGCTTCATGGGCTTCTTCGTGAAGGCGGCGGCGCTCGCCGCGCGCGATATCCCCGCCGTCAATGCCAAGATCGAGGGCGACGAGATCGTCTACCACGATTATCTCGACGTCTCGGTGGCGGTGAGCGCGCCCAAGGGCCTCGTCGTCCCCGTGATCCGCAACGCCGACGCGATGAGCTTCGCGGAGATCGAGAAGACCATCGCCGACTTCGGCCGCCGCGCCAAGGAGGGCACGCTCGGCATCGAGGAGATGCAGGGCGGCACCTTCACCATCTCCAACGGCGGCGTGTTCGGCTCTTTGCTCTCCACCCCGATCGTCAACCCGCCCCAGTCCGCCGTGCTCGGCATGCACCGCATCGAGGAGCGGCCGGTGGTGCGGGACGGCCAGATCGTGGCGCGCCCGATGATGTATCTCGCCCTCACCTACGACCACCGCCTGGTCGACGGCCGCGAGGCGGTTACCTTCCTGGTGCGGATGAAAGAGGCTATAGAGGATCCGACGAGGCTGCTGATCGACCTGTGATGGACTGGCGCGAGCATATCGAAACCAAGCCCGGCGTGATGGGCGGCCGTCCCGTCATCAAGGGAACGCGCGTCACCGTCGAACTGCTTCTCGATTGGCTCGCCTCCGGCTGGAGCGAAGACGACATCCTGCGCAATTATCCGCGGGTGACGCCGGAGGACCTTCGCGCCGTGCATGCTTTCGCCCGCGACATCGTCGCCGACGGCTTTTTCTCGCTCGAGCCCCGCGCCGCCTGACGCGTGCGGTTCCTGCTCGACGAGAACGTCCCCTTCGCGCTGCTCGACGCTCTCGTCGAGCGCGGACACGAGGTGACCCATGTCGCCCGCACCGCGGTCCAGACCCAGGACGTCGATGTGCTCGCGCTGGCGGTGCGGCAGCTCGCCATCCTCGTGACCTTCGACAGTGACTTCGGCCGTCTCATCTTCTACGAGCGCCAGGCACCGCCGCAGGGACTCGTCTATTTGCAGGCGCGGCCCGATGGCGCGGCCGAGACGATCAGTGCGCTCCTCGCAGTGCTGGACGGCGGCGCCGTCGATCTGATCGGGCATTTTGTGGTGATTGATCAGGAGGCAGGACTGCGCGTCCTGCCGATCGAGAGGTAGAAATGGCAGAGACTGAATTCGACGTAATCGTGATCGGCGCCGGCCCGGGCGGCTATGTGGCCGCGATCCGCGCCGCGCAGCTCGGGCTGAAGACCGCCTGCGTCGAGAGCCGCGAGACCTTGGGCGGCACCTGCCTCAACGTCGGCTGCATTCCCTCCAAGGCCCTCCTCCACGCGTCCGAGCTGTTCGAGGAGGCCGCCCACGGCACGCTCGCCAAATGGGGCATCAAGGCCAAAGAGGTCGAGCTCGATCTCGACACCATGCACGCCGGCCGCAGGGAAGCGGTGAAGGGCCTCACCGGCGGCATCGAATTCCTGTTCAAGAAGAACAAGGTCACCTGGCTGAAGGGCCGCGGCAAGCTCACCGGCAATGGCGGCGTCGAGGTCGCGGGCACCCGCTACCAGGCGAAGAACATCGTCATCGCCACCGGCTCCTCGGTGACGCCGCTGCCCGGCGTCGAGATCGACCAGGAGCGGATCGTCGATTCGACCGGCGCGCTCGAGCTTTCGAAGGTGCCGGGCCGCATGGTCGTGATCGGCGGCGGCGTCATCGGCCTCGAGCTCGGCTCCGTCTGGCGGCGCCTCGGCGCGAAGGTGACGGTGGTCGAATATCTCGACCAGATCCTGCCCGGCATGGACGGCGAGATCCGCAAGGAAGCGGCCAAAATCTTCAAGAAGCAGGGCTTCGAGCTGCGCACCGGCACCAAGGTGACCGGCGCCGAGCGCAAGGGCGAGGGCGTCGCCCTCACGGTGGAGCCGGCGAAGGGCGGCAAGGCCGAAACGATCGAGGCGGACGTCGTCCTGGTCTCGATCGGCCGCCGCCCGAACACCGAGGGCCTCGGCCTCGAGGCGGCCGGCATCCAGCTCAACACGCGCGGGCAGATCGAGGTCGACCATGATTTCCGTACCGGCGTCGATGGCATCTATGCGATCGGCGACGTCACGCCGGGCCCGATGCTCGCCCACAAGGCGGAGGATGAAGGCATTGCGGTCGCCGAAATCCTCGCCGGCCAGATCGGCATCGTCAACCACGAGGTCATCCCCGCGGTCGTCTACACCTATCCCGAGATCGCCTCGGTCGGGAAGACCGAGGAAGAGCTGAAGGACGCCGGCGTCGAGATCAGGGTCGGCAAGTTCCCGATGATGGCGAACAGCCGCGCCAAGACCAACCGCGACGCCGACGGCTTCGTCAAGGTGATCTCCGACGCGCGCTCGGACCGGGTGCTCGGCGTCCACATCATCGCCTCGGTCGCCGGCACGATGATCGCCCAGGCCGCCCAGGCGATGGAATTCGGCGCCACGTCCGAGGACATCGCCTATACCTGCCATGCCCATCCCACCCATTCGGAAGCGCTGAAGGAAGCGGCGATGGCGGTGACCGGCAAGCCGATCCACATCTGAGGCGACGGCCCCTCGGGGGCACGCAAGCGGCGCCGACGGCGCTCCGGTGCGGGCGCCGACGGCGCAGCGGGTGAACTGGCGCATCGGCGGCTGGAGGCGGCGGGGCCGCGCAAGCCGCTTTCCTTTTCGCCTGCGCCGGGCAAGGAAGGGTCGGCAAGCATCAGGGGCGGGGGAGCTCGGGGTGAATATACGGCAGCAGCTGAGGCGCTGGCACATCTGGCTCGGCTGGATCATCGGCCTGCCCTTCCTCGCCTGGACGGTGAGCGGCCTCGTCATGGTCGCCCGGCCGATCGAGACGGTGCGCGGCACCGGCCTGATCGCGCCGGCGCCGGCGGTCCCGTCCGGCTTCGTGCCCGTGCCGCCCCGGATCGGCCCGCGCCCCGTCGCCGGGCTCCAGCTCGAGCAGCGCCCGGAAGGGCCGCGCTGGATCGTCACCTATCAAGACGGCGCCGCCCGCCTCGCCGATGCCGCCACCGGACGCCTCCTTCCCGCGCTCCGGCCGGCCGACGCGGCCCGGCTGGTCGAGGCGCGCTACACCGGCAAGGCGCGGGTGGCGGCGGTGGACCGCATCGACGCCGGCAGCCCGCCGATCGAGCTCCGCCGTGCCGTGGAGAGCTGGCGCGTCACGATGAGCGACGACACGCGCTTCTACGTCGACGCCGCGACCGGAGAGATCGTCGCCCGCCGCACCGCCTGGTGGCGGGTCTACGATTTCATGTGGGGGCTCCACATCATGGACCTGAAGACGCGCGAGGACACCAGCAACCCGCTGGTGATCGGCTTCGGCATCCTCGCCCTCGTCACGACGATGATGGCGCTGCTGCTGCTCCCGATGACGATCCGCCGCCGGCGGCGGCGCTAGCCTAGAGCCCGATCAGGCCCAGCAGGCTCCGCGCGAACGAGCCGCTGGGCCGGCGCACCGACGCGATTTCGGACGCCGGGCAATCGAGGCAGCGCGCCTGGACCGAGCCGCTCGACAGCAGCAGCTCGACGTCGGCGGCGGCGCGCAGCATCAGCCGCTTCTGCTGCTGCGCGATGCGGCCGAAGGCGTCGGGCGATTCGCCGGTGTCGCCGCTCGTCATGCCGAGCAGCAATTGCTCGAAGAAGTCCGGCTTCTTCTCGATCCAGACCGGCTTGGCGTCTTCGGGTGCGAGCTTGGCGAGGCGCGCCGCTTCGGCCAGCGCTTCGTCCATGTCGCCGAACGCATCGACGAGGCCGAGCTGGCGGGCGGTGCCGCCGGCCCACACCCGGCCCTGGGCGATCTGGTCCACCTTCTCGACCGGCATCTTGCGGTTCTCCGCGACGATGGCGAGGAAGCGGCGGTAGATGCCCTCGACGCTCATCTGGAGCAGCCGGTCGGCTTCGGCCGATGGCCCGCGCAGCAGGTCCGGCTCGCCGGAGAGCGGCGTCGTCTTGACGCCGTCCGCGCCGATGCCGAGCTTCTGGAGCGACCCCTCGAAGCTCGGCAGGATGCCGAACACGCCGATCGATCCGGTGATCGTCGACGGCTCGGCATAGATCTTGTCGCCCGCCGTCGCGATCCAGTAGCCGCCGCTCGCCGCGACGCTGCCCATCGAGACCACCACCGGCAGGCCCTTGGCCCGCGCCGCGAGCAGCGCCTGGCGGATCCGCTCGGAGGCGAGCGCCGAGCCGCCGCCCGAATCGATCCGCACCACCAGCGCCTTGAGCTTGTGGGTGCGCAGCCCCTCCTCGAGCGCGGCGACGATGGTCTCCGCGCCGGCGGTGCCGAGCCCCGCCTCGCCGTCGACGATGGCGCCCGCGACCGTGACCACGCCGATCTGGCCGCTGCCCTCGTCGGCGCGGTGGGCTTCGGCCCATTTGTCGTATGCGACGTGGCGGAAGCTGCCGGGGACCGAATCGTGCTCGGTGCCGGCGATCTCGGCGACGCGGCGGCTGAACGCCTCGCGGTCGCCGATCCGGTCGACGAAGCCCGCCTGCAGCGCCGCCTTGGCGAGATCGCCGCCGGCCGCCGCGATGCGGCCCGCCGGATCGGCGGTATAGGCGGCGACCTGCGCCTTCGGGCGCACCCGCGCGACGTCCTCGCGCCAGCTCTCCCACATCGTGCCGAACACCGACTGCAAATTCTCGCGCGCCTCGGGCGACATGTCGCTGCGCGTCACCGGCTCGACCGCGGCCTTGTAGGTGCCGACCTTGTAGACGTTGGCGGTGACGCCGAGCCTGTCGAGCAGGCTGGCGAAATAGAGGTTGTTGCCGCCGGGGCCGGCGACGATGACGCCGCCCATCGGGTTCAGCCACACTTCGGACGCATGGGCGGCGAGCTGGTAGCTGTCGTCGTCATAGGCGGTGGCGTAGGCGAGCACCGGCTTTTCCGCCCGCCGCACCTCGTCGAGCGCATCGCCGACCTCGCCGAGCGCCGCCTGGCCGCCGCCGGCGAAGACGTCGAGGTCCAGCACCACCGCCTTGATCCGTTCGTCCTGCGCCGCCTTGCGCAGCGCATGGACGACGTCGCGCAGTCGGTATTCGCGGCTGACCGCGCCGGTCAGCGCGTCGGCCGGCGTCGCCTGGGCCGGCTGCTCGACGATGGGCCCCGAGAAATCGAGGACCAGCGCGCCCCGGTCGCCGGCGCCGAGCGTGGGGCGGGCCGACATCGCCGCCCAGACCAGCGCGAAGAAGAGCAGCATGAACAGGAGGACGAGCCCGTCCTTGATCCCGACGAGCAGCTTCCAGACCTTGCCGGCGAACTTCATGACCGCTTCCCCACGCTTTGCGTCCCCAAGGGCTAACCCACGCACCGCCCGCGTGCAAATCCGAACGGACCGCCGCGGGCGGCCCCGCGAAAATTTTCCCGCGCGCGCAGCTTGACCGGCGATGAACAGCCCCTAGATCGGGGCTGCTGGCACTCACCTCGCGTGAGTGCTAACAGTTTCCAACCGGCGACTGCCGCGACACCTCAAGTGGGGGGAAGGCAGCCGCATAACAAGAAGAGGTGACGCGCATGAACTTTCGTCCGCTTCATGACCGGGTGCTCGTCCGCAGGGTCGAGGCCGAAGAGAAGACCTCCGGCGGGATCATCATCCCCGATACCGCCAAGGAAAAGCCGCAGGAGGGCGAGGTCATCGCCGCCGGCTCCGGCACCCGCAGCGACGACGGCACCGTGACGCCGCTCGACGTCAAGGCCGGCGACCGCATCCTGTTCGGCAAGTGGTCCGGCACCGAGGTCCGCCTCAACGGCGAAGACCTGCTGATCATGAAGGAAAGCGACATCCTGGGCATCGTGGGCTGAACCCAGCCCACGATGTCCATCCCAGCGCAGGCTGGGATCCATACTGACTCAACATGGACCCCAGCTTTCGCTGGGGTGACGTGAAGAAAGGAACGAAAACCATGGCAGCGAAAGACGTGAAATTTTCGCGCGACGCCCGTGAGCGCATCATGCGCGGCGTCGACATCCTCGCCGATGCGGTGAAGGTCACCCTCGGCCCCAAGGGCCGCAACGTCGTCATCGATAAGAGCTTCGGCGCGCCGCGCATCACGAAGGACGGCGTCACCGTCGCCAAGGAGATCGAGCTCAAGGACAAGTTCGAGAATATGGGCGCGCAGATGCTGCGCGAGGTGGCGTCGAAGACCAACGACCTCGCCGGCGACGGCACCACCACCGCCACCGTTCTCGCCCAGTCGATCGTCCGCGAGGGCATGAAGTCGGTCGCGGCCGGCATGAACCCGATGGACCTGAAGCGCGGCATCGACCTCGCCGTCACCCGCGTCGTCGAGGACCTGAAGGCCCGTTCGAAGCCGGTCTCCGGCTCCAACGAGATCGCCCAGGTCGGCATCATCTCGGCCAACGGCGACACCGTCGTCGGCGAGAAGATCGCCGAGGCGATGGACAAGGTCGGCAAGGAAGGCGTGATCACCGTCGAGGAAGCCAAGGGCCTCGAGTTCGAGCTCGACGTCGTCGAGGGCATGCAGTTCGACCGCGGCTACCTCTCGCCCTACTTCATCACCAACCCGGAGAAGATGCAGGTCGAGCTTAGCGACCCCTACATCCTCATCCACGAGAAGAAGCTCTCCAACCTCCAGGCGATGCTTCCGATCCTGGAAGCGGTGGTGCAGTCGGGCCGTCCGCTGCTCATCATCGCCGAGGACATCGAGGGCGAGGCGCTCGCCACCCTCGTCGTCAACAAGCTGCGCGGCGGCCTCAAGGTCGCGGCCGTCAAGGCGCCGGGCTTCGGCGATCGCCGCAAGGCGATGCTCGAGGACATCGCGATCCTGACCAACGGCGAGATGATCTCCGAGGATCTCGGCATCAAGCTCGAGAACGTCACCGTCGGCATGCTCGGCCAGGCCAAGCGCGTCACCATCGACAAGGACAACACGACCATCGTCGACGGTGCCGGCGAAGCCGACCGCATCAAGGGCCGGGTCGAGGCGATCCGCGCCCAGATCGAGAACACCACCAGCGACTATGACCGCGAGAAGCTCCAGGAGCGCCTCGCCAAGCTCGCCGGCGGCGTCGCCGTGATCAAGGTCGGCGGTTCGTCCGAGGTCGAGGTGAAGGAGCGCAAGGACCGCGTCGACGACGCCCTCCACGCCACCCGCGCGGCGGTCGAGGAAGGCATCGTCCCCGGCGGCGGCACCGCCCTCCTCTACG
Organism: Allosphingosinicella sp.; assembly: GCA_046289665.1. Classification (GTDB taxonomy): domain Bacteria; phylum Pseudomonadota; class Alphaproteobacteria; order Sphingomonadales; family Sphingomonadaceae; genus Allosphingosinicella. The sequence goes on along the minus strand of JBKBVA010000012.1, from coordinate 15,848 downwards.
CCACCAAGGCGCTCGAGGGCCTGACCGGCGTCAACGACGACCAGACCCGCGGCATCGACATCGTCCGCCGCGCGCTCCAGGCGCCGATCCGCCAGATCGCCGAGAATGCGGGCCATGACGGCGCCGTCGTCGCCGGCAAGCTGATCGACGGCGAGGACCAGACGGTCGGCTTCAACGCCCAGACCGAGGTCTACGAGAACCTCGTCCAGTCCGGCGTGATCGATCCGACCAAGGTCGTCCGCACCGCCCTCCAGGACGCGGCCTCGGTCGCCGGCCTGCTCATCACCACCGAAGCGGCGGTGAGCGAGCTGCCGGAGGACAAGCCGGCCGGCGGCGGCATGCCCGGCGGCATGGGCGGCATGGGCGGCATGGACTTCTAAGCCGCTGAGCGGCCTCCGGCAGGGCGGCGAGCGCGTAGCGATCGCAAGCTGCCGGAGGACTCGCTCGAGGCCGGCCGGCGGGGCGGCGGCGAGTGCCGCCGAGCCCGTCCGACGACAGCACCGGCTTTGCCGGTGCTGGCCCAGCCCCAAAAAAGAAGGGCCGGGGAGGCGACTCCCCGGCCCTTTCTTTGTCGGCAGCCGGTCGCGGACCGCCTGAGGAAAGGCTCTGAGGCCTCCTCCCCGTCACCCTGAACTTGGTTCAGGGTCCAGCCCTCCGCCGCACTGCCGCATCCATCCTGGATGCTGAACCGGGTTCAGCATGACGGCCGAGAATTTGGGGAGACCAGCCTACTGCCCGTTCACCCCAGCATTCGTCGCCTCGTCCGTCACCACCGGAAGCTCGCCCGTCTCGGCCGGCATCTCGCCATTGCCGAGCGGCGCATTCTCGTCGGCGACCAGGCTGTCGGGCGGCACGTCGAGCATCTCGGCGGCGTTGTCGAGCTCCTTGCTTTCCTCGGCGGTGAGGCCGCCTTCGCCGCCGCTGTCGCCGCAGCCGCCGAGCGCCGCCGCGCCGATCAGGGCCGCCGCGGCCGTTGCCAATATCCTCATCTTGTCCCCTTCCTCATGGATCGGTTCGAAGCCGAGCTTGCCGCATGACGCGGCAAATAAAAAGGGCCGCGCGCCGGTGGCGCGCGACCCTTCGTCGCATCGATCTGCCGTTTGAAGGCGGATCAGATGTTGTTGTCGACCGCGTTCACGGCGTCTTCGGCGGCGTTGCCGACGTCCGAAGCGGCGTTGCCGAGCGTGTTGCCGACGCTGTCGAGCGCGTTGTCGGTGGCGGCGCCGGCGTCGTTGGCCGAAGCGTTGACGTCGTCGATCGCTTCGTTCTCGGTCGTGTTGTAGTCGGCGGTGTTGTTCGCCGCTTCGTTGCCGTTGTCGGTGCAGGCGGCGAGGCCGAAGGCCGCGACGGCGGCGACGGTGAGAGCAATCTTCTTCATGGCATTTCCCTCCTGGTGGAGCTGCTTGTTCAGTCGCTGGGCGAGGTGCCGGATGATCCCGGCTAACCAGCGGGAGGAGATGTACGCGAGCCGGAGCAGTATGTCTACTCTTTCGGTAAGCAATTGGTCGCAAATCCGAATTTCGGCACTGGCGGGGATGAGCACGGGCCGAAAACCGGGCGAAATCCGGTTTCCCTTGACCCACATATAAAGATATCTTTATATCCTTATCCATGGCCTCCACATTCTCCGAACCCTCGGAAATCTTCCGCGCTTTGGGCGATTCGACGCGGCTGCGCATCCTCGCCCTGCTCCGCGCGATGGAGCTGTCGGTCGGGGAGCTCGCCCAGGTGCTGGGGCAGAGCCAGCCGCGCGTGTCGCGCCACGTCAAGATCCTGATCGACGCCGGGCTGGCGGAGCGGCGCAAGGAGGGCAGCTGGGTGTTCCTCAGCCTCGCCGACGCGAAGCGGGTCGATCCGGTCTTCGCCGCGCTCGACCGCTGGGCGGCGCTCGACGGGCCGGACCCGTGGGCCGTGGCCGACGCGGCCCGCCTCGCCGCCGTCCGCGCCGACCGCGCCGCCGCCGCCGAGCGCTATTTCGCCGCCCACGCCAAGGACTGGGACGAGATACGCTCGCTCCACATCGCCGAATCGGAGGTCGAGGCGGCGATCGGCCGCGCGCTCGGCACCGATCGGGAGCGCGGGCGCAAGGTCGGACGCCTCGTCGACGTCGGCACCGGCACCGGCCGGATGATCGAATTGTTCGGCCGCGACGCCGAACAGGCGCTGGGCGTCGACCGCTCCCCCGAAATGCTCCGCCTCGCCCGCGTCAAGCTCGCCGAGGCCGGGCTCGACCATGCCGAGCTGCGCCAGGCGGACATGTACGCCCTTCCCCTTCCGTCGGGCTCGGCCGACACCGTCATCCTCCACCAGGTGCTGCATTATGCGCAGCAGCCGGCGGCCGCGGTGGCGGAGGCGGCGCGGCTGCTCGGCCCCGGCGGCCGGCTCCTCATCGTCGATTTCGCGCCGCACGAGCGCGAGGAGCTGCGCCTGCGCGACGCCCACATCCGGCTCGGCTTCGCCGACGAGGCGGTGCTGAAATATCTGAAGGCGGCCGGGCTCGAGGGCCGGGTCGTCGAGCATCTCGCAGGCGGGGAGCTCACCGTCACCATCTGGGCGGGCGAGCGCACGCCATCCAAGCTGAAAGTCGTCGCATGAGCACAGCCCCCGCCGCCTGGCGCAAGCCCCTGTTCGAGGACGTCGCCGGAGACATCGGCGTCTCCTTCGAATTCTTCCCGCCCAAGACGGAGAAGATGGAAGAGACTTTGTGGGAATCGGTGAAGACGCTGGAGCCCTTGAGCCCGCGCTTCGTCTCGGTCACCTACGGCGCCGGCGGCTCGACCCGCGAGCGCACCCACAATACGGTCGTCCGCATCGCCCGCGAGACGGCGCTGGCGCCGGCCGCGCACCTCACCTGCGTCGAGGCGAGCCGCGGCGAGGTGGACGACGTCGCCCGCGCTTATTGGGACGCCGGCATCCGCCACATCGTCGCCCTGCGCGGCGATCCGCCCGTCGCCGGCAAGACGTTCGAGGCGCACCCGCAAGGCTATACCAGCGCGGCCGAGCTGGTCGCGGGGCTGAAGCGGGTCGCGCCGTTCGAGATCTCGGTCGCCGCTTACCCCGAATGCCACCCGGATTCGCCCAACAAGGCCGCCGACCTCGACAATCTCAGGCGCAAGATCGACGCCGGCGCCGACCGCGCGATCACCCAGTTCTTCTTCTCGCCCGAATGCTTCTTCCGCTTCCGGGACGATGCCGCGGCGGCCGGCATCGACGCCGAGATCGTGCCGGGCATCCTCCCCGTCTCGAACGTCGCCCAGACGCGCAAGTTCGCGGCCTCCTGCGGCGCCGCCATCCCGCGCTGGATGGACAAGCTGTTCGAAGGTCTGGACAACCTGCCCGCCGCGCGCCAGTTGGTCGCCGCCACCGTCGCCGCGGAGCTGTGCGGACAGCTCTACGCCGGCGGCGTGCGGCACTTCCACTTCTACACCTTGAACCGGGCCGAGCTCGCTTACGCGATCTGCCACCTTCTCGGCCTCCGCCCGGACGGCCATCAACAGGAGCAGGCGGCATGAGCGCACGCGAAAGACTGACGAAGGCCGCCGCCGAGCGGATCCTCGTCACCGACGGCGCCTTCGGCACCGAGATCCAGAACAGGAAGCTCACCGAGGCCGATTATCGCGGCGAGCTCGCGCTCGGGCGCGACCAGAAGGGCAATAACGACATCCTCGCTCTGACCCGGCCGGACGTGGTCGAGACGATCACCCGCGCCTATCTCGAGGCGGGCTCCGATATCGTCTCCACCAACACCTTCTCGGCCAACAGCATCAGCCAGGCCGATTACGGCGCCGAAGCCCTGGTCGGCGACATCAACCGCGCTTCCGCCTCGATCGCGCGCCGCGCCGCCGACGCGGCCGAGGCCGCCGACGGGCGCCCCCGCTTCGTCGCCGGCGCGATCGGCCCGACCAACAAGACCCTCTCGCTTTCTCCCAACGTCAACGATCCGGGCTTCCGCGAGATCGATTTCGACGGCCTCAAGGACGTCTATCGCGAGCAGTGCGACGCGCTTATCGAGGGCGGCGCCGACTTCATCCTGATCGAGACGATCTTCGACACGCTCAACGCCAAGGCCGGCATCATGGCGGCGATGGAAGCGGGCGAGGCGGCGGGGCGCGACGTGCCGCTGATGATCTCGATGACGATCACCGACCTGTCGGGCCGCAACCTCTCCGGCCACACCGTCGAGGCCTTCTGGTACGCGGTCCGCCACGCCAGGCCGCTCACCATCGGCCTCAATTGCTCGTTCGGCGCCCAGCAGCTGCGCCCGCACGTCCAGGCCCTCTCGCGCATCGCCGACGCGCTGATCATGGCCTATCCCAATGCGGGCCTCCCCAACGAGCTCGGCGCCTATGACGAGCGCCCCGACCAGACCGCCGCGCTGGTGCGCGACTGGGCGGAGCAGGGCCTCGTCAACGTCCTCGGCGGCTGCTGCGGGTCGACCCCCGCCCATATCGCGGCGATCGCCAGGGCGGTGCAGGGCCTCCCGCCCCGCCGCCTCCCCGAGGCGCCCCGCGTCACCCGCCTCGCCGGCCTCGAACCGATGACCATCGCCGCCTAGCGCTCACATCGTCACCCCGGACTTGATCCGCGGTCCACCTTCCTTCGGGCATCCCGAAGAGAAGTAGGTGGATGCCGGATCGAGTCCGGCATGACGCCCATATCAGACACGAAGAAGAACCCATGGCGACCGCCCCTTCCGAAACCTCCCCCCCCGCCTCCACCGCCAGCTTCGTCAATATCGGCGAGCGCACCAACGTCACCGGCTCGGCCCGCTTCAAGAAGCTGGTCATGGCCGGCGACTATGCCGCCGCGGTGGAAGTCGCGCGCCAGCAGGTCGAGAACGGCGCCCAGATCATCGACGTCAACATGGACGAGGGCCTGCTCGACGCCGAGCATGCGATGACGACCTTCCTGAAGCTCATCGCCGCGGAGCCGGACATCGCCCGCGTCCCCGTCATGGTCGACAGCTCGAAGTGGAGCGTGATCGAGGCGGGGCTGAAATGCGTCTCGGGCAAGCCGATCGTCAATTCGATCAGCATGAAGGAAGGTGAGGAGGAATTCCTCCGCCTCGCCCGCCGGGTGCGCAATTACGGCGCCGCCGTCGTCGTCATGGCCTTCGACGAGGTCGGCCAGGCCGACACGAAGGACCGCAAGGTCGAGATCTGCACGCGCGCCTACGACCTCCTCGTCGGCGACGGCTTCCCGCCCGAGGACATCATCTTCGATCCCAACATCTTCGCCGTCGCCACCGGCATCGACGAGCACAAAAATTACGCCGTCGACTTCATCGAGGCGTGCCGCGAGATCAAGGCGCGCTGCCCGCACGCCCATATTTCCGGCGGCCTCTCCAACCTCTCCTTCTCGTTCCGCGGCAACGAGCCGGTGCGGCGCGCGATGCACTCGATCTTCCTCTACCACGCCATTCCCGCCGGGCTCGACATGGCGATCGTCAATGCCGGCCAATTGGACGTCTACGATACGATCGATCCGGACCTGCGCGAAGCCTGCGAGGACGTCATCCTCAACCGCGAACCCAGGCAAGGCGGCGACGCCACCGAGCGGCTCGTCACCCTCGCCGAGCGCTATCGCGGCGCCGATCCGGTCCGCGAGAAGGCCGAGGCGGAATGGCGCGGCTGGGACGTGAAGAAGCGCCTCGAACACGCCCTCGTCAAAGGCATCGACGCCTTCGTCGTCGAGGACACCGAGGAAGCGCGCCAGTCTGCCGAGCGGCCGATCCACGTCATCGAAGGCCCGCTGATGGACGGCATGAACGTCGTCGGCGACCTGTTCGGCTCCGGCAAGATGTTCCTGCCGCAGGTGGTGAAGTCGGCCCGGGTGATGAAGAAGGCGGTCGCCCACCTCATCCCCTTCATCGAGGCGGAGAAGGAGAAATCCGGCGCCACCCAGGGCAAGGGCAAGGTCGTGATGGCGACCGTCAAGGGCGACGTCCACGACATCGGCAAGAACATCGTCGGCGTCGTCCTGCAGTGCAACGGCTTCGAGGTGATCGACCTCGGCGTCATGGTGCCCTGGCAGGACATCCTGGCCGCGGCGGACGAGAACAAGGCCGACATGATCGGCCTCTCCGGCCTCATCACCCCCTCGCTGGACGAGATGGTGACGGTCGCGGCCGAGATGGAGCGGGCGGGCATGACGCTCCCCCTGCTGATCGGCGGCGCGACCACGTCCAGGGTCCACACCGCGATCCGCATCGACCCGGCTTATTCCGGCCCCGTCCTCCACGTCCTCGACGCCAGCCGCGCCGTCGGCGTCGCCTCCAGCCTCGTCTCCGAGACCCAGGCGGAGCCGCTCGTCGCGAAGACCGCCGAGGATTATGAGGCGGTGCGCGTCTCGCGCGCCGGCCGCGGCCACAGCGAGCTCTCCGGTCTCGACGAGGCCCGCGCCAACGCCTTCCCCTACGATCCGGACGGCAAGGCGCCCGCGCCGCTGCGCCCCGGCATCCACCAGTTCGGCGAATGGCCGCTGCGCGACCTCAGGCCCGTCATCGACTGGACCCCCTTCTTCCGCGCCTGGGAGCTGGCCGGCAACTATCCCGCCATCCTCGAGGACGACGTGGTCGGCGAGAGCGCCCGCTCCCTCTTCAAGGACGCGCAGGCGATGCTCGACCGGATGATCGCCGAACATTGGGTGA